>CAYXMX010000004.1:0-57010 GCA_964466265.1 uncultured bacterium
TTATTAGGACTGCTCATAGTCTATTTATAGTGAAGGATAACATATTCCTATGTTTTATTATTCGTCTGAATTTCATTAGATTATTACATGATTAATATGGTTTTGCAAATGTCCAGGAAAAACAGCAAATGAATGCCAACCCCTCTAAAAATACATTGGTGTTTCTTCTAACCAAGGCTTTTAACAATCTTTTATACCCTCGTCAAATTGTGATTGAGCACTCATATGGAAACGGTTATTTTTGTCACTCTGCGAAATGGGAAGTATTATCAGACGATGAAATTCAAAAAGTCGAGACTCAACTGTTCGAATGGTTAGACAGTGAAACCCCCATTTTGTTGGAGTCCCGTTCAAGAGAAAGGGTTTGGCAGGATTTAGTAAACATGAACTCACTGAGCAAATTGGAGCTATTAAAACAATGGAATGTGGATTCTGTTCCGATTATACAATATGGGAAGGACTGGGATTTGCAACTGGGTGTAATGGAAACGGATAAATCCCGACTAAAAATATTCGCATTGCTGAAGTATAATGATGGATTTATTATTCGATTCCAAAATCAACATGGGGAAATTCCTCCGTTTAAAGACCAACCGAAATTGTTTTCAATTTTTGAAGAACATGAACGATGGGGTTCTATTCTAGGAGTATCAACAATTCGAGAACTAAATGAGCTAATCCGGTCTGGTGGAATTAGAGAAATGATCTGGGTAGCTGAAGGCCTTCATGAAAAGAAAATTAGTGATATTGCTGATAAGATGGGAACTGAATTTCCTGAAAAACGGATTATTTCAATCGCAGGTCCTTCTTCATCAGGAAAAACCACTTTTGCGAAGCGCCTTGGAATTCAATTACGTGTTAACGGGTATAAAACTGTACAAATATCTATGGACGATTATTTCATTGACCGAAATAAAATTCGACCTGATAAGGACGGCCAACTTGACTTTGAGGCAATATATTCGTTAAATGTTGATCTTCTTTGCCATCGTCTACAACAATTATTAGAAGGGACTTCTATTCAAAGAAGAAAATATGACTTTCAAACCGGCAGAGGTCATGATACAGGTGAAGAAATTGTGCTTGATGAATGTGATTTTATTATTTTGGAAGGTATCCATGGACTCAATCCAATATTAAAGGATAAACTGGGTGAGGATCGTTTGCAGAGGATTTACGTCAGCGCCATTACTCAGATGAATATCGATGCGAATCATAGAGTGTCCACATCAGATAACCGTCTTTTAAGGCGTATGGTTCGTGACAACAATTTTCGTGGCTATTCTACTGTAGACACGCTGGATCGATGGTCCATGGTAAGAAGAGGTGAAGAACACAATATTTTTCCATTTCAGGAAGAAGCAAATTGTATGTTTAATTCATCTTTAATATATGAGTTGCCTGTATTAGCAAAATATGCCATTCCACTTTTGAAAAAAGTTGATAAAGATTCAAAATTTTTCGTTGAAGCTGAAAGACTAAAGTTGTTGCTATCCTTTTTTGAAATTCTGGATGAAAAATATGTACCTGGAATATCTATATTGAAAGAATTTATTGGAAACAGTGATTTTAACTACTAATAATTATGCTGATGGATAAATCGCTTTAACTTATATTTGAGTAAATAAATTCATTATATAATTGGAGAATAGAAGAAAATGAAAATATTTATAAGTGCCGATATGGAAGGTATTACCGGTGTAACCCATTGGGATGAAGTAGACGATCGCCATCCGGATTATAGAGAGTTTCAAAAGCAGATGTCCATCGAAGTTGCTGCCGCATGTGAAGGTGCAATCGCTGCAGGAGCCCATGAAATATGGGTTAAGGATGCCCATGGATCAGGGAGAAATATTTTGGGTGAGTATCTGCCTGAATCAGTAAAATTAATTCGTGGTTGGAGTGGTCATCCGTACGCTATGGTTCAAGAATTAGACTCGTCATATACTGCACTGATGATGGTGGGATATCATTCCAAAGCTGGTAATAATGGCCACCCATTGGCTCATACTATGTCTTCTTCTAAAATTGAATTAATGACAATTAACGGTCTCCAGACGAGTGAGTGCTACCTTCACGGGAATATGGCAACTAAGCTTGGCGTTCCCTTAGTATTTCTATCTGGTGATGAGGGAATTTGTAATGAATTAAAGAGAATTAATTCTAATGCCATTACTCACGCAACGATGAGAGGCTCTGGCAATTCTACAATTAGTCTGCAACCAAAAGAATCTGCTAATGCCATAAGAACAAAGGCCGAGCAATCTCTAAATGGAAATATCTCTCTCTGTCTGTGGGAACACCCCGATTCATTTACTATTCAGATCAGGTTTGTGAAGCATCAACTCGCATACCGTGCATCTCATTATCCAGGATCATCACTTACCGATCCAAAGACTGTTGGATTTATTACAAGCGACTATAATGACGTTATGAGATTTGTTCATTTTGTTATTTAAGAAGTTTTGACTTAATAATTTTTAATGATAGATTATCATTCAAACCCTACAATTTCATACAGGCCTGGACTGTACGTTAGTTTTTTTAAATATTAACAATCTAGTCAGTTCGTTAGATAGTTAAAAAAGGAATAAGTCTCTTAAATCATTATTCTTAATTTCTTCATTAATTATCTATCTTACGTTAATCGTTTACATAAAATCATTATCTATTTGATAATGAAATCCCCAAGATGGGCAGGAACAATCGATGATCAATAAATATATATTTAGAGAATATGATATCCGTGGAAAGGTGGAAGAAGATTTTCCACCAGATGTCGTTGAAAACTTGGGTAGAGGGTTTGGCACATTTGTAAAACGAGCTGGAGGTCAGGAGATTGCTTTGAGTGGAGATGTTCGTTTAACAACTCCCATGCTTTTAGATCATTTCAAAAAAGGTGTCCTTTCGACGGGAATCGATGTCATCAATATTGGTATCCTCCCCACACCAGTGAATTATTTCAGCATGTTTGAATTGGATGTATCTGGAGCTGTTCAAATTACCGGATCGCATAATCCTCCTGAATTCAACGGATTCAAGATGTCACTTGAACGAAAGGCAGTTTATGGTGATCAAATCCAAAATATTCTTCAGATTATTGAGAAAAATGACTTTGAAATAGGGGATGGAAGCGAAGTCAAACATAATCTTAAAGAAAAATATGTTAAAATGATTCTTGAAAAAATACATATTGAGCGTCCCATAAAAGTTGTGATGGACTGCGGTAATGCTGCAGGTGGTATTTTAGCTCCTGGTATTTTTAAGAAAATGGGTGTCGAGCTTAAGGAATTATTTTGTGAGATTGATGGTACATTTCCCAATCATCATCCAGACCCAACCGTTGAGAGCAACCTGTCTGATTTAATTCAGTTAATGAAAACAGGTCGATACGATATTGGTGTTGCATTCGATGGTGACGCAGATCGTATTGGGGTTGTAGATGAAACTGGAGAAATCATATGGGCAGATCAATTGATGTCTCTATTTCTTCCTGAAATAATTCAAAAAAAAGGTGATGAAATTTTATACGATGTAAAATGTTCCCAAGCGCTGGAGGAAATGATTGTGAAATATGGTGGTAAACCTGTAATGTGGAAAACAGGACACTCTCTCATTAAACAGAGGATGCATGAACTTGGTTGCCGGTTTGGAGGCGAAATGAGCGGACATATCTTTTTTGCAGATGATTATTATGGGTATGATGATGCCATCTATGTTGCGGCCAGAATTGTCCAAACCCTTTCTCGGAAAGATAAAAAAATGTCTGAATTGAGAAAGGAACTCCCTAAATATTATGCAACACCAGAAATGAGAATGGAGGCAGAAAATGATGAAGAAAAATTTCGTATTGCCAAAGAAGCTGTTGAATATTTTACAAATAATTATGATTGCAGTACAATAGATGGGGTTCGAATACGATTTGGAAATGGCTGGGGACTGGTTCGTTCATCCAATACACAGCCAGTTATCGTTTGTAGATTTGAAGCAAATACTCAAAAGCGCATGGAAGAAATCAAAAGCCTCGTTTTGGGAAAGCTTCAGGAGATTGGAACCCTAAAGTTGGATGCTGGTCATTAATAATTTTAATCAACTGATTGATTCTATCCAGGTAGAGACAGAACAACGCCTACAAAAACTGAAGCTTCCTTTAGAACCTGCTTGTTTATATGATCCTATTCGATTTGTTTTAAAAGGTAAAGGAAAGCGATTAAGACCAGTTTTGGTTCATCTTTCTGGTCGTGGATTCAGCGCAGATTCGGAGGATTTAATGAAAGCTGGAATGGCTGTCGAACTCATGCACAATTTCACACTGGTCCATGACGATATAATGGATGATGATGATACTCGTCATGGCTATCCGACGGTTCATAAACAATTTGGCGTGAATGAAGCGATTTTATCAGGAGACAGCATATTTACTTTAGGTCAGCTTATGGTAGGTCAAATCACTACCAACCCCATTGATGCATTTAAAGCGTTTAACCAGGCTTCTCTTTCTATTTGTGAGGGGCAGGCATTGGACTTGGAATTTGAGCATGATCCAAATGTCACCTTAGAGCAGTACTTGGAAATGATTGGTAAAAAAACTGGGAAATTGCTGAGTCTTTGTGCAGAATTAGGAGCGATTCTTGGAAATCAACCTGAAATGATACGAAAGGAAATGCGAAATTATGGAGGCTATTTGGGTAAAGCATTTCAGGTTCAGGATGATATTTTGGAAATTTTCAGCGATGCGCAACAAATGGGAAAGAGTTTAGGAAGTGATGTGGCAGCAGGAAAACAAACCATATTGACACTCCTTGCCCGGCAGGCTAAGGGCTGGAGTAAGATTGAACACTCAAAAGATAAATTACCAGATCTTCTTCAAAAAATGCGCGCATTTTTTCTCGAAACAGGTGTTAAAGATCAGGCGGATAAATTGTCAAACGATTTTATTCAAAAAGCAAAATCCTCCCTAACAATACTGAAAGAAGGTCATAGAAATACACTGATTCGCTTTACCGAATTGGTATTAAACAGGACGCATTAATATGGAGAAAAATTCAATCGACCAACAGAATATGGGAAAGGCCATTTACGACTTTCCGGATCAACTGGAAAATGCATTGGAGATCGGCCTGAAGTTTAAATTAATCAACCACTTTGAAAATATTAGGAATATCGTTGTGGCCGGAATGGGAGGTTCGGCGATCGGTGGTGATGTCTGTCGAGTTTTAACTTCGAATGAATTATCTGTGCCCCTTTCTGTTTGTCGCAATTATTCACTTCCAAATTGGGTAAATCATCATACATTGGTGATATGTTCTTCCTATTCAGGTAATACTGAAGAATCATTGTCCTCATTTTTAGATGCGCGAAAAAAGGGTGCCAAAATCTGTGGAATTTCCACCGGAGGTCAAATAACAAATAAGCTCAAGGAGAATGAATTGGATATCATTATGATACCATCAGGCCTCCAGCCGAGAGCAGCTTTGGCTTATTCTGTCGTTCCTATGTTATTTCATTTGATTAATCAAGGCTTGATAAGTGAATCTGTGATTGATTATATCCGTGATGCGATAGTTTTATTAAAGAGAAATAGAGAAAACTATAGCCGTGAGAGTGAAAGAAATCCAACTTACAGTTTGGCAAGAAATATTTTTAACACTCTTCCTATCATTTATGGAACAAATGATAGCACAGCCGTGGCTGCTTTAAGGTTAAAAGGTCAATTTTGTGAAAATGCTGAAATGCTGGCTTATCTTAACGAATTACCGGAAATGAACCATAATGAAATCGTTGGCTGGGAGAATAATCAAGATATTTTCAACAGATTCAGCATTCTTTGGTTAACAGATAAAAATGATTATTCCAGAATTAAACTGAGGCAAAAATTATCAAGTGATATTATTTCTGGTAAAACCAATAACCAGTTTATTATTCAAGTGGAAGGGGAAACCGTAATCTCAAGGTTATTGCATATGATTCATTTTGGGGATTGGGTAACATATTGGTGTTCTTTACTTCATGGAACGGATCCTTCACCCGTCAAGCCGATTATGTTATTAAAAGAAAAATTATTAGAAAGCAGCAATAAAGATATTGATTGAGGATAAAATCGAATCATATATTTAATGAGGCATAAAGCATGATTCCCGTTAAGGTACAAAAAATCTCATTTCATCCACCCAGTCGGAGCTATGCGGTGATTTTAAAGGAAATACAAGGAGAACGGCGTCTCCCGGTCATCGTGGGTGCGTTTGAGGCACAATCAATTGCTCTGGCTCTTGAATTTATGGAGACACCTCGGCCATTAACCCATGATCTCGTAGGAAACATCATTAAAGGAGTTGATGGGAAATTGAATGCCATTATGATTACAGAATTGAATGAAGGTGTGTTTTATGCTCGTTTAGAAATAAGCGGTGAATGTATTGGCGAGCGATCTATTGATTCCAGACCCAGTGATGCGCTGGCAGTTGCCCTAAGACTTCAGTCACCCATTTTTGTTGCCGAGTCCGTCATGGCTGAAGCCTCCTTAATGCCCGATATTAATGATGATCACAAATCAGCCAAACGTGAGTCCGAATGGGTACCGTCATTGAATTCCTTGGAAAAAAAACTTCAGAGCGCGATTGAAGAGGAAGAGTATGAATTGGCTGCAAAAATCAGAGATCAAATAAAAGAATTGACAATTTAAGATTGAAGCGATTCCAAGGCATTGTGGGCTGCTGATTGTTCTGCAGATTTTTTTTCCATTCCTACTCCCGAAGGAAAAATTTCCTCTCCAATTTTCACATGCACTTCAAAGGTTCTTTGATGATCCGGACCTGAAACATCGGTCATAAGAAACTTTGGATTTTCCATGTGTCTTGAATGACAAAACTCAATTAGTTGTCCTTTATAATTCACTTTTTTCCAGGCTTCATAACGATTAGCCCAAATCGTATTTAAAATTAGGTTTTTTACTGGATCCAATCCGCCATCCAGATAGATGGCTCCAATCAGGGATTCATAGAGATTAGCTAATTGTTTTGTTGCCACTTTTTCATTCATCAAATCTACAGTTGGTTCAACATTAAAATGATCAAGGAGTTTTAACATGAAGCCCATGGAAGCTAAAAAGGAGCGTTGAACCAAAGCAGATCGTTTTTGAGTCAAAATCCCTTCATCTCCTTCGGGGAATTCATCCATTAATTCAACGCTGACAACCATATCGATTATTGCATCACCAAGAAATTCTAATCGTTCGTAGTTGTATTTGGGATCAGGACTGACCGATCGATGTGTAAACGCCTGGCATAAATATGCGTAGTCCTTAAAAGTATAATTAATTTGTTGTTCTAGTTCGGTATAGGTGGATGATTTCTTTTTAAATAAATTTAGTAAAGACTTGAGAAATGATCTCACTTTAACTAACCCATTTTTTCATCACCAGAACTGCGTTGTGTCCCCCAAATCCAAATGCATTTATCATCACATAATGACACTCCAGGTTTTGGTATTTATTAGGTACATAATCCAAATCACATTCCGGGTCAGGTGTCGTATAATTAATGGTAGGGGGGATCTTTTGTTCTAATAATGATTTTACACAGGCAACAGCTGCAATAGCACCACTGGCTCCCAGAAGATGTCCCGTCATTGATTTTATTGAGCTGATTTTTAACTGGTTGGCATGGGAAGTGAATACAGTCCGAATCGCAGCAGATTCAGATTTATCATTAAAGGGAGTGGAAGTACCATGAGCACTGATATAGTCAATGTCTGCTGGATCTGCAGCAGCATCGTTTAATGCTAGTTGAATGGCTTTAACTGCACCCGATCCACCCTCCGCAGGCTGGGTGATATGAAATGCATCGTCGGTGGCTCCATATCCTTTAATTTCGGCAAGTATATTGGCACCTCTTGCAAGGGCATGATCTAATGATTCTAACACTATCATTCCGGCGCCTTCACCCAAAACAAAACCGTCTCTATCTTTATCAAAAGGACGACTGGCTTTTTCCGGATCCTCGTTGTGAGAGGAGGATAATGCTCTCATATTGCCAAAACCTGCAATGGTCATGGGAGTTACTGAAGCTTCGCTACCGCCGGTAATCATGACGTCTATTTCTCCATATTGGATTCGACGAAATGATTGTCCTATGGCATCTGATGCCGAAGAACAGGCAGATACAACCGTATAATTTAATCCTCGGAATCCAAATTTGATTGCAATTTGCCCTGCGGCAATATTGGCAATCATTTTGGGTACAAAAAAGGGAGAAATTCTTCTCGGTCCTTTATGTTGAAGTACCAGGTGTTGCTCCTCCAATGTCTGAATCCCTCCAACACCACTGCCGATGATCACTCCTGCTCGATCCTTATTGATTTTTTCTAAATTCAATCCAGAGTGAAGAATGGCCTCTTCAGAAGTTACCAGTCCATAAATTGAAAAAGGATCGAGCTTTCGGATCATTTTTTTGTCAATGTAGTCTTCTCCATTAAAATCAGAAAGCTGACCGGCGATTCTCACACTGAAATCAGTTGGATCAAAACAGGTGACTTGTTGAATACCACTTTTTCCTGCCATTAATCCGGTCCAGAATTCAGATACTGAATTTCCGTTAGGGGCTAGCGCTCCTAATCCGGTGATAACTACACGACGTTTATCCATTGATTAATTTTTGCTTTCTATGTAATCGACAGCCGCACCAACGGTAGTGATCGTTTCAGCATCTTCATCAGGAATTTCAAGACCAAATTCTTCTTCCAACTGCATAATTAATTCTACAGTATCGAGAGAATCAGCGCCGAGATCATCCATAAAGTTTGCTTCCATCGTGATCTGGTTTTCTTCTACGCCAAGTTTATCCATGACGATTTCTTTTATTTTATCGAGTGTTGAAGACATTGGTTTCTCCTTTTTATGTCATTACCATACCGCCATCTACGGGAATGGTTTGTCCGGTAATATACGCAGCTTCATCCGAGGATAGGAATAAAACCATGTAAGCTATATCATCCGGATTTCCAATCCGTCCGAGGGGTATTTGTTTAATTAAATTTTCTTTTAGTGTCTCTTTTAAATCGTTTGTCATATCCGTTGCAATATATCCGGGAGCAATACAATTGACGGTGATACCTCGGGAGGCTAATTCTTTTGCAGTGGCTTTAGACAGTCCAATTAATCCTGCTTTGGATGCTGCATAATTGGTCTGACCTGCATTTCCTGTTAGACCAACGACAGAAGAAATATTGATTATTCTTCCAGATCGTTGTTTCATCATGGGGCGGGTCACTGCTTTAATACCATTGAAAGATCCTTTTAAGTTAATATTTAATACTGTATCCCAATCCTGTTCTTTCATTCTCATGATAAGATTATCACGTGTAATTCCAGCATTATTAACCAGAATATCAATTTTGCCATGCTTGGCTACCGTTGAAATTACGAGCTCATTGAATGCCTCAAAAGATGAAACATCACAAGAAATTGCTGATGCATTCGGTAATGAATCAGCTACAATATTTATTTCGCTAATATGTCTACTAACGCATACAACATGAGCTCCCGAATGAGATAAAACACTGGCTATGGTTTGACCGATTCCTCTAGAAGCACCAGTCACAATTGCCACTTTACCTGTCAAATTAAACACGTTCAAGTTGCTCCCAATTTTCGACTCCACTCGTTTCTAATGATCGGTCAACTCGTTTGCATAGTCCTTGCAAAACACTCCCGGGTCCAACTTCTATAAATGAGCATATTTTGTTTGCGGCCATATTTGAAATGGTCTGGCTCCATAGAACAGGGCTTTCCAATTGGTTAATCATGCTTGAACGAATTTCATCTGCTTTAGTGATCGGGGCGGCATTAACATTTGAATAAACAGGAATTTTCGAGTCACTAATTTCTATTGAATCTATCATTTCTGCAAGTTTATCCCTTGCGCTGCTCATAAGGGGAGAATGAAACGCACCGCTTACATTTAGAGGGATCACCATTCGAGCTCCTGTCTCTTTGGCTTTTACCATTGTTTTTTTGACAGAATCTATTTCACCTGAAATAACGACCTGTCCCGGAGAATTAAAATTTGCAGCTACAACAATCCCATCAACCAGTTCTGTGATTTCCACAATAGTTTGGTTGTTTAATCCAATAATTGCAGCCATAGTCCCCGGAGAATTAGACCCGGCAGTTTGCATACTCTCTGCTCTGACTTTTACGAGGGACAACCCAGTTTCAAAACCATAGGCGCCTGCCAGTGCATAAGCTGAATATTCTCCTAAACTGTGTCCGGCAGCAGCAGAAGGATTTAACCCCTTTTCAATTAATAATTTACCAATAATAACTGATATGATATATAAAGCTGGTTGAGTGTGCCGGGTTTGTTTAAGTGTTTCTTCAGGTCCTTCAAAAATAATTTTTTGAATATTTGTTTCAAGAATGTCATTAGCCAGATGAAAAAATGTTTTTGCCAAATCAGAATGTTTGTAAATATCCTGACCCATTCCTACCTTTTGAGATCCCTGTCCTGGACAGAGAAAAGCTAAACTCATTTGTTTCCCCACCTGATTAACATACTTCCCCAAGTGAATCCACCTCCGAACGCTGCCAGGAGGAGAATATCATCATTCTCCAAACGATTATTTTCCACCGCTTCGTCAATTCCTATTGGTATGGTTCCTGCTGTTGTATTGCCGTATTTATTAATATTTATTAAGACCTGTTCTTCTTTTAATCCACACCGTTCAGCTGCCGCATCAATAATACGCTTATTCGCCTGATGGGGAATAAATAATTTTACATCTGATCCGGTTAATCCATTTTTGTCCAATATTTGTTTGCTGACTCTTGCCATAATTTTAACTGCAAATTTAAAAACAGTCTTACCATCTTGAACCACGTAGTGCATTTTCTTTTCAATCGTTTCCTTAGAGGCAGGATGGAGGGAGCCACCTGCAGGAACGGTGAGAAAAGAACTGCCACTACCATCTATATGTAGGATAGAATCCAATATGCCATATTCGTCATTACATGGCTCCAAAAGAACACCGCCACCACCATCCCCGAAGATTACACAAGTATTCCTGTCGGTATAATCAATAATGGAACTCATTGTATCTGCACCAATCACAATCACATTTTTATATTTTCCGGATTCGATCATTTTGGATCCGGTTTCCAAAGCGTATACAAAACCTGTGCAAGCTGCGACGATATCAAATCCCCATGCATTGCTGGCACCAATTTTATCCTGTACCAATGCTGCAGTTGAGACTACTGGATAATCTGGTGTGCTGGTTGCTACAATAATAAGATCTATTTCTTCTGCTGTTTTACCAGATTTCTCTAAAATCTGTTTAACAATACTGGCGCCCATGTCCGAAGTCGCTTCTCCCTCAGAAACCAGATGACGTTGCTCAATGCCCGTTCTGCTTCGAATCCATTCATCATTAGTATCAACCATTTTTTCTAAATCAAAATTAGTTAAAATGCGTTCTGGTAGATACCGGCTTGTAGCTGTAATTCTAGCTTTCAATATGATTACCTATATATTCTGCAATACCGTATCTGATATCAGAAACCAATCTTTTATTTACACATTTATCAGCCAGTAAAATAGAATTTTTAATTGCTTTAGCATTTGAACTGCCATGAGCAATTATGCAAACACCATTAACCCCTAATAAAGGTGATCCACCATGCTCTTCATAATCATACTTTTTCCCAATGGATTTCAAAACAGGATAGAGAAGTTTGGCTCCAAGCTGATACGAAAATTTTTCTTTAATTTTCTTTTTTACTAAATCACCAAAAAGCGTGATCCAACTTTCAGCAAATTTGATTATTGTATTACCAACAAACCCGTCACAAATTAGAACATCCGCTTCAGATGTCATGATATTGCACCCTTCAATATTTCCAATAAAATTCGGTATATTTTTTTTGAATAACTCATAGGTTTCCCGGTATAGTTCACTACCTTTACCGGGTTCAGCACCAATATTGATTAGTCCGATTTTTGGGTTTTTTATTCCTTCTACATGATCTAAGTACAAGGAAGCCATCACTGCAAATTGTAATAAATGATGGGGTTTTCCATCCGGATTTGCTCCAACATCGCATAAAATTTTACCACCAATTTCAGTCGGAATGTATGCTCCAAGCGCGGGTCGTCTTGCACCTTCAATCCTACCAAGGGAAAGAGTGGCAGTGGAAAGAACAGCCCCTGTATGCCCGGCACTTACAAAAGCATCCACGACTCCATCTTTTAGCAATTGAATTCCCTTAACTAACGATGAATCTGGTTTTTCTTTTAATACTCTGGAACCCTTATCTTGCATCGAGACCACTTGAGTTGTTTCAATTAAAAATAAGTGGTCAGGAATTGGAGATGGAAGAAAAGCGTCGATTAGTTGCTTATTTCCTGTAAGGTAAACTTCAATAGTGCTTTTGGCTTTCATTGCTTCCAGTGCACCGTGAACTGCTGCCTCGGGTGCGAAATCACCACCCATAGCATCAAGAGCGATTTTCATTTAATAGAGATTACTCCGAGGGGGAAACAATAGGTCGACCATGGTAATAACCACAGTTTGGACAGGCTCGATGAGGGATTTTTGCTTGTCCACACTGATCACAATTAGCCACTTGCACGTGGCCTGCTTTATAATGGGTGCGGCGTTTTCTACCGCGAGCTTTTGATTGTCTAGTTTTTGGTAAAGCCATAAAAAATACTCCGATAATTCTTTACTTTATTAATTTAGTCTTATTTCTGATTATTATTTCCAGGTCGAATCAATTATCTTTTCTTTACAGACACAAATATTTTCATTCAAATTACATCCGCAGGAGGGACATAGTCCTTTACAATTTTCCATACATAGTTTTTTGAGTGGTGTCTCCAATATTAGGAATTCCTGTAATATTGGTTCGATATCAATGCTATTGTCCTGGTCTGTAAAATACATGACAGCAAGTTCATTGTTCGATACTAATTCTTTTTTTCTTGTCAATAAAATAGAAAAAGGAATATCATGCTTATCAGTAAATTCTGTCAAACATCGATCACATTGTTCGAAAAAAGATACAGACATCATTCCCCTTAGATAATATCCAAGAGGAGACTTGTCAGAACTGATGGTGCATCTGATTAATTCTTCTGCAAACCGGATGGAATCCTGTTCCATGGGTACACTGGAAATTTCAAATAGCTTCCCTTTCAATCCGACGATTAGTTCGGAACGGAAAATCTTCATTTTTTAGGGCGAGAAAGTACTCCTTTTAAGAAGGTGTTTCCAAGGTTAATTCATGATAGACAATTGTATGAATTTTATTCATTTATCTCATCAGAATTATTTTCTTCATCCTGAGTTAATTTTTCATCATCTTTTTCGTCTTCTTTTTCCTCATCATCCAAAGAGAAATCGTTATCATCATCATCATTTTCTTCTTCAAGATCATCTTCATCTTTTCGCTCTAATAAATTGTCATCATCTGATTTCATTTTAAAAATAATGAACATCAATGTTTCTCCGACAGAAAAAATGGACAAGAAATAAGAAATGACTGTCAACATTAATAAGAATAGAAAAATGGCTAGTATAATTCCTGAAATTGTTTCTGTTCCTGATAAGTTGGCTAAATTTGCATGGTTGGAAAATGTACTCCCTGAAAAAGATAAACATGATCCGCTGTAACTTATTCCACAGTAAGAAGAAGCTCCCATGTTGAGACTGGCTGGGCATACCAAATTAACAGCATATGCGACAATATTTCTCAGCGTTTCTCCCATAAACCATTCGCAGCCAAAAAACCAATTGATCAGCTTAAAACCACCCAACCACGCCCAATAAAAAAATTTAATTGCCAATAAACTGATTGGAATCAAAACAGAATGGTATAAAACGATTCTCCAAGGTTGGGACCAGGTAATGGAATAGGAATTGAACACTGTTCCCATAGTATCTTCTTCATATGCACTGATAATAGATGGTGTAAATAAAAATGAGATACCAAAAACAATTGCAGTATAAATAGTGAAAACAGCACCGAAAAAATACAGCAAGTATGGAATAACAAATAAGAATTCTCCTACATATGGTATTTTTCCAAGAACAGCAAAAAACGCTGCCAATCCGAAGAAAAAGAGTAAAATAAATAAAAATGAAATTGAAGTGAAAACAACAGGATGCCAATGTTTTTTAACGTATTTCCAGGCATCTCCGGAAGAGAAAAATTCGTCACCTTTTAATTGCTTGTAAGTAATCCGTGACACAGCAGTGCAAGCAAAGTTTACCGCCAGTAAAAGTATTATGACTCCAATCCAATAAAATAAAAAGGCAAACCATGGGGCTGGATTTCCATATAAACAGGGATATAACCCATATCGACTCCATGTTTCCGATAATGCATACCCACCCAAGCCAAAGGATATGTACGTTAAGACCAGATATGATAAATAGCCAAAGAACAATGCTTGGGTAAACACAAGTATTTTTTTACCACTAAGTGCCAGCCTGGGTGAACGAAAAATATCTCTTAAATCAAAATACAGTTTTATTGGACTCATTATTTATCTCCTGTGTGTTTATTCTTCAAATCTGACAAAATCAACCCATGTTGATATGCCTCTTTTTTCTGAAATAGATTTTGCAACTTCTTCTGCAGTTTCTCGGTTATCATAACTCCCAACACGAATTCTAAACCACACTTCATCAGTCTCTTTGAAATAGGCTTTTTGAATATAGGCATCAAACCCATCGGATATTAAACCAGCGGCAACTGCCTTAGCATCAGTTAATAATTTTTTTGATGCCACTTGTATAGTAAACCTGTTTAAATCTTTGGGGATTGTTGATCCTGGAAGAGCAGGTGGAATAGGTGGGGGAGGAGGAGTTATTTTTTCGACTTTATTCTCTATGATTATATCATTAATTGCTATGTTCTCTTGGGAATAGACAGAATCAGTCAGAAGCACTTTTGGTTCATCAATATTTATCTCTTCATCTTCAAACCATTTTTTATCACTTTCTTCTTCAACGAGTCCTTCTTGGTCTCCACCTACCTCTTGCGCAACTTCCTCACCTTTTTCCACACGAATAAGAAACGTTTGAGATGATAAATTATCGCCATATTGGAATATGTTTACTTCCACTTCATATTCACCCACAGCGTCCGGGATAAATGTGATGACAGATCCATTGTTGATATAACTAAAATTCTTTGAACTCAACATCGATGCATCCGGTTGATTAAGTATACTCCATGAATAATCCAGGTCTTCGCTATCTTCAGGAATTACTGCAGAGAGTTCTAGAATATCTCCTGTTTTCCCAGCAATTCCGTTCTTCCCACAACTGATGGCAGTCAGAGCGATAACGATAGAGATTATAATTATTCGGCTATTTAGCATATCAAATAGGATAAGTATCCGGTTCAGTAATCTAGAATTTCATTGGAAGAATAGAAAAATGCAATTTCTTTTTCAGCATTCTCATTTGAATCTGACCCATGGACAGCATTATTCTGAATACTCTCAGCAAAATCTTTTCGAATAGTTCCTTCAGTTGCTTCAGATGGGTTCGTAGCTCCGATTAATTTCCGGAACTCCATTACCGCATTTTCCTTTTCAAGTGCCATGGGCATGCAAGGACCTGAAGTCATAAAATCAACAAGGTCGAAATAAAAAGGACGTTTTTTATGTACAGCATAAAACCCTTCAGCCTGTTTTTTCGTCAATTGCATTAATCGAGCAGCTTTTATTTTAAATCCCGCAGAAATAATTCTATCTATTATTTTTCCTGCGTATCCATTTCCAATGGCATCCGGTTTAATAATCGCTAGTGTTCTATTGTTCACTAATTTCTCCTGTATTTTTTAGATTTATGAACGTATCAATTTAGCCATTGTGCTTCCGATTTCTGCCGGACTTTTTACAACAGTAATTCCAGCACTTTGAAGTGCGGCTACTTTTTCCGAAGCAGTCCCTTTTCCGCCTGCAATGATAGCACCAGCATGTCCCATACGGCGTCCAGGGGGAGCAGTTTGACCTGCAATAAAAGCTACGATGGGTTTTGTGAGATGATGGTCCACAACCCATTGAGCAGCTTCCTCTTCTGCCGTACCGCCTATTTCGCCAATGAGAACAATCCCTTCCGTTTGAGAATCATCTGCAAACAATGAAAGCATATCGATAAAAGATGTACCAATAATTGGATCTCCACCGATCCCCACAGAAGTAGATTGACCCAAACCAACTGCTACCAATTGATGGACGGCTTCGTAAGTTAATGTTCCTGATCGCGAAATGACACCAATGGATCCCTCTTGATGAATAAATCCCGGCATAATACCTACTTTTGCTTTTCCGGGTGATATCACTCCCGGGCAATTAGGACCGACCAGGCGGGTGCGTTGTTTATTAATTTTATGATTAACCTTTACCATATCGGCAGCAGGAATACCCTCTGTAATACAGATAACTAACTCAATGCCTGCTTCGGCTGCTTCAATGATTGCACCGGCTGCGAATGGAGGGGGAACAAAAATAACAGACGTATTTGCCTTAGTAAGGTTTCGGGCTTCTTTTACTGTATTAAATACAGGAACCCCCAGAATCTCTTGACCACCTTTCCCTGGCGTAACACCTCCCACAAGGTGGGTACCGTATTCTTTAATTTGCTTTCCATGGAAGGACCCTTCTGATCCTGTAATACCTTGGATAATTAACCTGGTTTCTTTTCCGACTAATACACTCAAAATACACCTCCTTTCACGTCTGCGACGGCTTTTTTGGCTCCATCTTCTAAACTGGTGGCAACTAGGAATTCAAGTGAAGATTTTTCTAATAATTCAGCTGCCTGCTTTGCGTTCGTCCCCTCGAGACGCACAACGACAGGTACATTGACATCTACAGTCTTCATCGCATCAATGACCCCTTGAGCAACCCGATCACATCTTACAATACCACCGAATATATTGATGAGGATAGATTGAACGTTCGGATCTGATAAAATGATCTTGAATCCATTTGCCACCGTTTCTGCATTAGCGACACCACCCACATCCAAAAAATTGGCGGGTTCACCTCCAGATAATTTTATAATATCCATTGTGGCCATGGCTAGACCTGCACCATTCACCATACAGCCAACATTTCCATCTAATTTTATATAGTTTAAATTATATTTAGAGGCTTCTAATTCGGCTGGATTTTCTTCTGTAATATCACGATAATCCAGGAGTTCCTTATGACGGAAAAGTCCATTATCATCAAAGTTCATTTTTGCATCTAATGCCATAACCCTATCATCTGTTGTAACAACCAAAGGATTAATTTCGACTAACGAACAATCCTTTTCAGAAAAAACATTCCAAATTGCGAGAAAAATATCGACTGCAGATTCAATTTGTTTCCCGGTCAGCCCCAACGCTATGGCCAACTTTTTAGCTTGAAAAGTTGTCAATCCATTATCAGGATTTACCCATTCCTTAATAATTTTATCGGGTGTATCAGCCGCTACCTTTTCAATTTCCATGCCACCTTCTGTTGAGACCATAAAGGTAAATTGTCGAGTAGCCCTGTCGAGAACGATACCAGCATATAATTCACGGGAAATATCAACTCCGGTTTCAATCAATAATCTCTGGACTTGTTTTCCTTCCGGTCCTGTTTGATGCGTAACTAAATTCATTCCAAGGATTTCAGATGAGATTATTTTGACTTCTTCCCGAGAATGAGCCAGTTTAACACCTCCTCCTTTTCCTCTACCACCGGCATGAATTTGTGCCTTTACAACTGCTGTCTTTACTTGAAGTTTATCGTAAGCCTCCAAAGCTTCTTCAACAGAAAATGCCGGATAGCCTTCAGGAATACTCACATGATACTCCCGAAAGAGTTCTTTTGCTTGATACTCGTGTATTTTCATAGTTTATACTTTCACTATGGTTATGCCTGCTTTACTGTTGTTAGTACTGCAAACGTTTATGATTCTGGTTATGATGGCTTTTCACCATGGTATTTAGAAAATGAATTGTTAATCACTTATTTCCTTATAATAGAATCCATCTGATAAAGATTTTTCATGACATCACTTGCCAACACATGAATTGGTTCTTGGTCATGGCACGGATAATGTTCATTTTTTTGCTTTGCTTTAACTTTAATATAATATTCTTGACGAAGAATCACACGGTCAAGTTTCCCTGCTATTAAATCAAAGTCAATCAAGGTTTTTAACCTGTCTATCGGGATTGATTATAATCATAAACTGAAATATTTCTACTATTTGGTTTCAACCGGTTACTGCCGAACAAATAATGATTATCAACAGGATATTTACATCCCATTAATTCAGTATTACTATCCATTATTGATAAAACAACATGACAAATACTATTTGAACAACTTATCATGCTCTACCTAGCGGAAGCGTCAAACAACGCGGCCCACCACGGCCTCTTGGTAATTCTGCACTGTCAATCGAAAATACTAATTGTTCATCAGAGTTAATCCAAAATTTGGAATGATCTAAAAACTCTTCATAGGTGACCACACGGTAGCCTGCCTGTTCCAACTGTCCCAATGTTTCAATATTGCGTGAATAACTAATAATTTTACCTGGTTGGAGGGCAAAAGCGTTTGCACCATCAGACCATTGCTCTCTTTCCTGAAAAGTCGGTTCTTTTCCACCGCAAAATATTGATTTCATTTTATATCCCAAATACAGTAAACAATCTGATAGCGATTCATTTCTTGATTCAACTTCAAAAATGGATTGTCCACATTCTAAATAGCGAATGGAAATAGGATATCCTTTCATAACTTTATTTACATAAAGGGGAGGGTAGACCAATACTTCCTTGTTGCTGATTCGACTAAAAATTGTATCTAAATGCATCACAGTTCTAATCTTGGGCAAGTCAACAACCACAATGCGGTGAAAACCTTCTTCGTAACAAAGTGGTAAAATTGCATTAATCGATTGGAGAGAATTTCGTTCACTTAATCCGATAAATAAAGTGTCTGTATCAAAAATAATGATATCACCTCCTTCAATTGATAATTCAGGATGTTCTGTATGAAAATCGAAGGTTTTAATATGTTCGAACATGGGATGGTGTTTTGAAATAAAGTTCATCAGGAGCGTTTCTCTTTTCCTGGCTTCCCGTTTTGCCCAAGTGATCAGTAGTGTATTTCCAATCATCGCAGCAACGTCACGGGTGAATATTAAGTTTGGCAGGGGCCATTTTAATATTGTATTAATATTCTCTTTATGGATTCGTCCGGAAATTAGAAGATTAATTAATTCATTTGAATCGAGATCCATTAATATTTTAGTATCGATTTTTGTTTTAATTCCATATACTTTTTCATCAAGGGCAATACATTCATCTAATAATTCCATTTGATTGTGCTTTTGATGAAAAATATCTTTTATTAAATCCATAAAATGTATTGTGTTTTCAATTCCGGTGAAGGCGCTCAAAACTTCTGATAATTGATTATGTTCATTTGTTATTAGGTTGGGTGAGATTAAATCATCAAATAAGAGATAATCCGGGTTATGGATTAATTTCCCATCAGAATTTTGAATCCACTCATAGGTATTTTCAGGAAGAGTATAATGGTGCTCCACACCTGGCGGATGAATAATCACTTGCTTCAGCGGCGAAACTTCTGAACGGATTCCCATGAATTATTTTTCTTCCATAAAAGGATAGCGGTAATCTTTTGGGGGATCAAATGTTTCTTTAATCGTTCGCATGGATATCCATCGGATTAAATTAAACATGGATCCTGCTTTGTCATTGGTACCGGATGCCCGGCTGCCTCCGAAGGGTTGTTGGCCAACAACTGCCCCGGTCGGTTTATCATTAATATAAAAATTCCCTGCGGCATGAGTCAGCCTGAAGGATGCTTCTTCTATTGCTTTTCTGTCTGTTCCAATCACACACCCGGTCAAAGCATAAGGGGATGTGTTGTTAACTAATTCAAGCGTGTCTAGCCAATCACTGGGATGATACAAGTATATGGTAAGCACTGGACCAAAAATTTCTTCACACATGGTTCGGTAATTTGGATCAGATGTCAATATGGTTGTAGGCTCAACAAAATAACCAACTGAGTCATCATAATTCCCTCCGGTAATGATTTCAACATTCGAATCTTTTTTTGCCTGTTTTATATATGAAGTTATTGAATTAAATGCCGCTTGATCGATAACAGCGTTCATGAAGTGAGTGAAATCTTCTGGATTACCGACCTTAATGGTATTCACCTGTGACACATATTTTTCTTTTACATCCTTCCAGATGTTGGATGGAATATATACTCTGGAAAGGGCGGAGCACTTTTGGCCTTGGTATTCAAAAGCTCCCCGGATCATAGCAGTTACCAAGGCATCTATATCTGCCGACTCATGGGCAATGCAAAAATCTTTTCCACCCGTCTCGCCTACAATTCTTGGGTATGTATTATAGTTTTGGATATTTTTTCCAACTTGAGACCACATTCCCTGAAAAACCTTTGTTGAACCGGTAAAATGAATTCCAGCAAGGTTTTTATTTTTTAACACCAGAGGGCCAATGGTGGCTCCTGATCCAGGAATAAAATTAATCACACCATCAGGCACACCTGCTTCCTGAAATAATTTCATTATAAAATGCGCACTATATACGGCGCTGGAGGCCGGTTTCCATAGTACAACGTTTCCCATTAAAGCAGGAGACATGGGTAAATTACCGGCTATTGAAGTAAAATTAAATGGAGTGACTGCAAATACAAACCCCTCAAGAGGGCGATGTTCCATGCGATTCCACATCCCGTCAGGAGAATAGGTAGGTTGTTGTTCATACAATTCCTGAGCAAACCAACAGTTGAAATTAAGGAAATCAATTAACTCGCATGCTGAATCAATTTCGGATTGATAAGCATTTTTGCTTTGACACAATATGGTAGCTGCATTAAGTGTCTGTTCTTCATGACGTTGCAATAGAGATGCCATTTTTTTAAAAACAGCTACCCGAGCTTCCCATGGTGTTTTTGACCAAGTTTGCCACGCATTCAGGGATGATTCAATGGCCATCTTAACTTCATTCTCACCTGCTTTATGGTAGCGGCCCAAAAGATGACAATGGTTATGGGGAATTCTGATTTCACCCATATTCCCTGTTTTAATTTCTTGCCCACCAATAATGAGTGGAATTTCTAATTGTTGGGATTTTAATTCTTTGATTCGTTTTTTTAACGCAACTCTTTCTGGTGACCCAGCAGAATAGGATAGAATCGGTTCATTAACTGGCTTTGGGACCGTGGCCTTTGCATTTTGCATAATAATATTACCTGTCTCTTAAAATTGTTAATATTCAAATTCAGCCAATGAATTTACCGACCTTCATTACTGTGAATCAAGGAAGGGTCTTGTAAATTATGATAGATGATTTATAAAGAGAGAATAAAATAATCATTCATTCTCGCCACGGTAGGCAGACTTTTCTGCCATATCTAAAAGATTCATCATTTTATCTTCTCCATTGGCGGTCACTAATAACTTCCTGAGTGCAGCTGCACCTGGAAAACCCTTCACATACCAACCAAAATGTTTTTTCATATTATTACACGCGAATTTTTCGCCGCGGGATTTGATCAGTAATTCCAAATGACGCTTACACATGTTTAATCGATGGTGGATATCAGGCTCTTTTAAGACAGGGGAACCATTCAAAAGGGCAGCAGTCTGTCTAAAAAACCAAGGATTTCCTAATGCACTGCGACCAATCATGACGGCATCACATCCGGTTTTATGAAACATCCGCAATACATCATCAGGATTTTTTATATCTCCGTTTCCGATGACCGGGATGGATACAGACTTTTTTAATTCCCTAATCAATTCCCATTTTGCCTTACCATTAAAGCGTTGTTTGGTAGTGCGGGGGTGAAGGGCAATGGCTTTGACACCGATTTTTTCTAATCGAGGTCCTGCTTCAATAGCAACTATATTGGATGAATCCCAACCGGCACGCATTTTAACCGTTACAGGTAATTCGGGAACTGATTCCACAACGGCAGTTGTGATGTCATCCATCAGGCACCGATCTTTCAATGCTGCTGATCCGGCTCCTTTTTTTGTCACTTTTGGTACGGGGCAGCCATAGTTTAAATCTATGATATCTGGTTTGAATTGATCAGCCACCATTCGCACTGCTTTGGCCATGACGTCCGGAGAATCGCCGAATATTTGAATTCCGATTGGACGTTCTTGTTCAGTAAAACGAATCATATTAAGTGTTTTTTCATTCTCGCGAATAATCCCGTGGGAGGACACAAATTCAGAATACACTACTCCGGCGCCCATTTCTTTGCACAATATTCGAAATGAGTAATCTGTGACTCCTGCCATGGGAGCAAGAAATATTGGTGTATCAATCTGAACATTGCCGATTTGCATGGTTGAATTTATTATGGTTCTTGTAACATCATACATGACCATGGGAGATTTATTCTATAATTCCTGACTAAATTATTAAGCATATCTTTTTAGCGATAAAAGGAAACGTCATTTTTTCATCGATCGGTATTTTTGATCAATCCTAAAGAAATTATAAGATAGTAATTTGTAAGAATAAAATGTTACATTAAATTCGCCGGCAAATTTATACATAAATAGGAAAATTATATTATGAGCAGAATATGTGATGTGACGGGGAAAAAACCCATGTATGGGAATAATGTAAGCCATGCTCACAACAAAACCCGTCGCCGATTTAATATTAATCTTCAAAAGAAACGATTTTGGCTTCCGGACGAAAAACGCTACGTAACCTTTAATGTATCAACTCAAGGTATGCGTTTGATTGATAAGAAGGGAATTCGTAAAGTGGTTAACGAAATGCGTGCTCGTGGAGTAAAAGTTTAAATTATTTTCATTGTTTATTCGTGAAAAACCCTTTGCTGAATTGCAAAGGGTTTTTTTATTTCCCAACATTCTTGGCCAAACCAACGGATCTAAACGTTTTATTGATCTGGTATTTATCCTCTCATGTCATCCAGCTTTTCCAACTTGCGGAAAAAAATAAATAGACCAGAGTGCACTAACTTTGCACTTTCACATGTTATTAGCTCTCTTGTTTACTACTTATCATTTATACTTTTATTCTTGCTGTCGTCGAATAAACGCCGGTATTTCCAGGTCATCTCCATAAATCACTGAGTTGGTATCGTCAAAATGGAATTTAGGAGAAACTGGCCGATCAGTTTGTTTTTCCTGCTCTACTTTTCGGTTAAAAAGAGGTACATTCTCCTGATCTGCTAAAATTCTGGCTGGTTTTTGTTTTGGAATTTCATAGATCTGTTTGCTCTCTTTCTCAATTTCTTTTGGTGCTTTGTGATTAAAACCTGTGGCTATAACCGTCACTCGGATTTCATCTGCCATTCTCGGATCGATTACTGCACCGAAAATGATATTGGCATCATCTCCTGCTTCTTCAAAAATAATTGAAGTTGCTTCATCGACTTCCATAAGGGTTAAGTCCGGTCCTCCGGTGATATTTACCAATACACCTTGAGCTCCACTAATGGATGCATTGTCAAGTAATGGGCTTGAAATTGCTTGCTGAGCTGCTAATACAGCACGTTCTTCCCCACTGGCAATTCCTGTTCCCATGATGGCATCGCCCATATTTTTCATAATGGTTTCCACATCAGCAAAATCAAGATTGATTAATCCATGTACATTAATCAGATCGGAAATTCCCTTTGCTGCTTGATGTAAAATTGAATCGGCCAATTTAAATGCTTCCACAACTGTGGTGTTGTTGTCCACGATTGACATTAATTTCTGGTTGGGTATGGCGATCACTGTATCACATGCTTTTCTTAGATCTGATAAACCACCAAGTCCTCGATTCATTCGTTTTGGTCCTTCGAAATTAAAGGGAAGGGTGACGATTCCGACTGTCAAAATTTCCATTTCTTTGGCCATTTGTGCAATAGATGCAGCGGCACCTGTACCAGTCCCGCCTCCCATTCCGGCGGTAATAAAAACCATGTCCGCTCCTTCGAGAATGGATAAGAGAGCCTCCCGATCAGCTTCGACAGCTTCTCTTCCAACATCTGCCTTTGCGCCGGCACCCAAACCTTTTGTCAAATTTTTTCCAATCTGAATTTTTTGTTTAGCTGCATTATTATCCAAGTCCTGAGCGTCAGTATTTATTGCAACAAAATCAACGCCTTGCATTCCGGATTGTATCATACGATTTACAGCATTACCTCCGGCACCACCGACACCGATAACTTTTAATTTTGCTTTCTGTTCAGCCATGCTATCGAATTCAAATAACATAGGTTTTCTCCTTTAGTTTGGTTGTTAAGTATGTGAGAATTATCAATAGAATCCTTTAATCCATTGTTTCAGCCAATCGACAGCCCGTTCAAACGTGGGTTTGTCCGGAAGTGAAACAGGAGATAACTTCGTCTTTATGTCCTGCCAGTAAGTTAATCCGATTACTGTTGTAAACTCCGGTCCTGATGCAATATCTACTGCACCCCGAATATTTTTTGGAATACCTTTTCTTACCCTCATTTTAAATATTTCTTCAGCCAACGGAATAATATTTCGTAATTGAGCTCCTCCTCCAGTTAAAACTACCCCATAAGTCAGTTGATTCTGAATGTTGGCTCTGTGGATTTCTCTGGCAATCAGTTGAAGAATTTCCACAACTCTAGCTTCGACATACCGGGATAGTTCGTGTTCAGATACTTTTCTAGCCAAGCCTCCATTTTTCACCGGTAAATTAAATTCCAATTCTGTAGATGACATAGATGCTTTAGCAGAAGCATATTTTTTCTTGATTTCCTCCGCATCCTTGATTCCAATTTGGAGCATTACTGCTATGTCATTGGTAATACTTTTTGCGCCGATACCCAAAACAGCTGAATGACGAATACCATCTTCATGATAAACAACAATTTCTGTAGTTCCTCCACCGATGTTTACAATTGCTACTCCCAGCTCTTTTTCATCTGTATCCAAAGTAGTCAGAGAACAAGCTAATCCCTGGAAGATAAGACCTTCGACCTGAATACCAATTTCTTCAGTGCAATTCACTAAATTTTTTGCTGCTGTACTTGGGACTGTAATTAAATGCACTTTGGCTTCTAATCTTCTACCGGACATTCCAACCGGATCTTTTATTTTGTCAACAGTATCAATAACATATTCCTGTGGAAGCACGTGCATAATATCGCGATCAGTGGGGAGGGAAAGTGCCCTGGCCATTTCCATGACTCGAAAAACGTCATGCTCTGTAATTTCGTTTTCTACCGGAATGGTTGAATGCTGGCTCCGTTGTATAGCGATTGCGCCTTGGGTGTTGATTCCACGAATATTTTCGCCAGAAATACTGAGCACTGCCTTTTCTACCTTATGTCCTGCCATGAGTTCGGCATCTTTTACTGCTGATTCAATAGCATCCATAAGATTATCACGATGGATTACAGACCCATTCTTCAGTCCATTTGAATTTGCTCTACCAACTCCCAATAATTTCATATCGCTATTTTCTATTGATTTTTCCCCAATAACACAAGTAATAAAGGAGGAACCAATATCCAGACCTACCCTTAAGTGATGAGAAATATTCTTATGGATTCGTTTCATGCTCGAACCCTGGCAATCACTTGTCGTTTATAACGCAAATCCAAAAGATTAAAATGATCCAACCGATTATTAACTGGTAATGCTTTTTCAAAAGAATTTAAAATCTGGATTTTTTCAAGGATTCTTTCTTTACCCAAAATAATCTTAGTAGGATAATCGGAAAGTATTAAAACAAACTCGTCATTGACGTTTAACGTGATCTCAGAGAGATTATCGTATAATCTTGGATACAACTTTATTATTTGATCAATAGTGGATACGGACTCTAATACCTTTACTGAAACAGTTTGATGTCCAATAGGATAAAGCTCCAGAGCTGAATTAAATCCGGACATAATTGGAATAATTTGATCATCGACATTTCCTAAATCAGGTAACACTACCCCCTCATTATCCACAAAGAGGATGGGCTTCATATTAAGCAAAGCGATGGGTTGGCGTTCTGCTATCTCGATAATTAATTTGTTTGGATAATTTTTACTGACTCTGGCAGCATGTACAAACGGATGGCTCTCTAATAATAATCCAACTTCACGCGTATCGATTTCAGTAATGGATATGCCTATTAAAGAGGAAATCGTATCGAAATATTCCTTTTCAGATATTATGTTAGCGCCTTGTATCTCTATTTCATCCAACATGTTCAAATGGGTGTACGATGACCATTTAAAAGATGCCCACGATAAACCAAACACGGTAATTAATAGAAACGAACCAATAATGAACCGCCAATTAAATCGTTTTATCAGTTTACTCATATAGCAAAATCCTTTTGACTGAATCCCAACGTTTTGATTTCGAGTTCTAATTCAATATTAAAATTTTCAAGAATATTTCTTTTGGTCAATCGAATCAGCGAAACAATATCTTTTGCGGTTGCTTGGCCATGGTTAATAAAAAAATTGCCATGCTTTTCAGAAATCTCTGCATCTCCAATCCTGGTTCCTTTAAGTCCTGCCTTGTCAATTAAATAACCAGCTGCTAGTGTAGGTCCTGGGTTTTTAAATACACTTCCTGCAGATCTAAATCGTAGAGGCTGTTTGTTTTTCCTTCCCCGGCTTGCTGTTTCTTTTCTATTTAAAATTGTCTGTAAATCCGAATTTTTCAATTCAAACTTTGCCTCAATGATAATTTCGTTCTTTTTTAAGCTGGAATTTCGATATGAAAACTTCATATCATTCGTGTGATAGACTTTGGTTTTTCCCTTAAGATCCATTACTTCCACTGTTGTTAGACAGTTTGAAATTTCTCGACCAAAGGCGCCGGCATTCATGATTAAAGCACCACCCAGCGTCCCCGGAACACCGACCAAACTTTCTAAACCACTTAGGCGATATTTAATGCTTTCTTTCACTAAGTGACCAAGCATAACTCCGGATTTAGCTCTGATAACATTTCCGGTGATTTCTAGTTGATTAAAAGATTTCCCTAAGTAAATAACCAATCCATCAAATCCTTCATCGGCCACCAGTAAGTTTGAGCCCGAACCAACGAAATAAACCGGGATGGAATATGAACTAGAAAAATCCAATATATTTCTTAAATCCTCTTTATTTTTAGGCATGATATAGGCCCAGGCAGGACCTCCAATTCCATAGGAAGTATGATAAGCCATCGGTTCATTATCAAGGAGAGATCCTTTTATTATTTTTTTCAATTCTGCCATCCGACTCACCTTATGCAGCAGCCTCCAACATTTTTAAATGTTCAAAATATTTATCAGAATATCGCCAAATTGTACCGGCACCGATAGTGAGAACCATATCTCCAGGCTGGGTGATTTTATCAAGATATTCAGATAAATCTTCCAGATTGGGCATAAAGTGAACCTGATGATGTCCTACTTTTCTGGCTTCGTTTGTAACCATTGCCCCACTGATTCCTTCAATTGGATCTTCTCTTGCAGGATAAATATCGGTTACAATCAAAACATCTGTATTTTTAAATGCCAATGCAAAATCTTTATAAAAATCTCTAGTTCTTGTATATAGGTGTGGTTGAAATACGGAAACAATTCTTCGTTTCCATCCGCCCCTCGCAGCTTTTAAAGTAGCATGAACTTCTGATGGATGATGGGCATAATCATCTACAACCATAATATCATTGGCGATCCCCTTAATTTCAAATCTTCTCCTGACACCATTATATGACTTTAATCCGTCGGCAATATTGGCAATCGTTAATCCCATTTCCATTCCGATCGCAATTGCAGCCAGAGAATTCAACACATTATGTTCACCGGGAACATTTAAAATGATATTGCTATTTTCCTGCCCGTAGGCGTAGAGACTATAAATCGTTTGGGATTCCTTATAACAGATATGGTCTGCATAAATGTCTGCATTTTTGCTCATTCCATAAGTGATGATTGGACGTTTGATTTCAGGTAAAATTTCATTGAGAGCTGGTGAGTCAGCACACGTAATCACCGCACCATAAAAAGGAGCTGAATTGGCAAATTGAATAAATGCCTGCTGAAGATCTTGTAAGTCAGTATAACAATCTGTATGTTCTAATTCAATATTGGTAATAACGGCAATCGTGGGTCTCAAGGCCAGAAAACTGCGATCAAATTCATCTGCTTCGACTACAATAATATCTCCTTCACCCAATTTGGCATTGGAATCAATCGTTTTCACTAAACCGCCTACTACGAGTGTCGGATCTAATTTCCCTTCTGTTAAAACGGTTCCAATCATGGATGACGTTGTTGTTTTTCCATGCGTTCCTCCCACACCAATACTCGTTTCTTTTACAGCTATTAATTCCCCAAGCATTTCTGCACGTCTAATCACTGGAACATTATTATTACGTGCTGCTATTAATTCCGGATTATTTTGTCTGACTGCACTAGAATAAACCAGGACATCCGCATCAGATAAATTAATAGCACTGTGCCCCATATGAATATCTGCACCCAAGCGAATTAATTTATCAATAATAGGTGAATCGTTTAAATCGGACCCACTAACGTCAAACCCGAGATTTAATAATAATTCTGCAATTCCGCTCATTCCAATCCCGCCTATACCGACAAAATGTACTTTCTTAACTCTGCGAAACATCAGGTATGGATCCTTTCCAGAATTTGATCTACAATTTCTTCTGTTGCATGAGGTTTTGCCATTGACTTTGCGTTGTTTGACATGGTTATTAATTGGCTATCGTTATGGATAAGTTTCTCGATAAAGTCAGCTAAATCTATTTCAATCAAAGCGGATTCATTAATCATTTTGGCAGCATTATTGGTTGATAGCGCCTTGGCATTATGAGTCTGATGATCATTGGTTGAAGAGGAAAGGGGTATCAAAATCCCTGGTAATCCACATA
Organism: uncultured bacterium; assembly: GCA_964466265.1. Classification (GTDB taxonomy): domain Bacteria; phylum Fidelibacterota; class Marinisomatia; order Marinisomatales; family TCS55; genus JADFRD01. The sequence continues at coordinate 28,963 of CAYXMX010000004.1, forward strand.
CAGTTAATTCTGACAAAGTAGAAGCACCAGCCCGGCATAAAACCAGGTCAGCCACTGCGTATGCCTGACTCATATCGTTGATAAATGGAGTGACGGTGACTTTCTCAGAATTAAATCTCTTTAAATCATCATAATGAAGAGCACCAGTTTGCCAAAGTATTTGATAATCGTTTTCCTTCTGCGCAATTTTTGAAATATATCTATTAATTGATAAGGATCCTTGACTTCCACCAAAAACAAAGAGTGTCTTGAGGTCATTTTTCAAACTGAATTGATTCAGCGCTGTCATGCGATTCCCCATCTCAATTCCTTCCCGGACTGGATTTCCAGACAAAACGAAGTTTTTTTTTTAAAGTAGATATCGACTTCAGGATATGCCGTAAAAATGACCTCCGCATCGTCTGAGAAATATCGAGTAGTGATTCCCGGAAAGGAATTTTGTTCCTGAATAAAGTAGGGAATCGATTGCTTCCGGGCGAGGTACATCGGGACGGCTGATGCATATCCTCCGGTTCCTACTATCAGATCCGGCTTCAATGAATCAAACAATTTTCTGGTTTTAATAATGGATTGTATTATTCTCCCGGGTAAAAGAGCATTTTTTCCAATTGACAGAAAAGAAATGTTTCTTTGCAACCCGCGAATGGGTAAAAGTGTAAAATCTATTCCCAGTCCAGGAAACTTTTCTGCTTCAATACCAAAACTGGATCCAACATAATGGACATCTGCTTCTACTTTCTTTTGAATTCCTTCACCGATCGCCATGGCAGGAAATAAATGACCACCCGTACCACCACCAGCCATAATGACATTTAATTTAGCCATAGATTCGATTCCTCCAATTGGAGCCTCCGGCCACAGATCGTTTCGATTGACTAATATTCAGCAATATTCCCAAACTGGCCAGATGAACAACTGCTCCTGACCCTCCATAAGAAACAAGAGGCATGGCTAGTCCAGTAGTTGGAACCAGATTAGTAACAACCGCTACATTAATGAATGCATAAAGGATAAAACTACACGATATCCCCAATGCAAGCATGATCCCAAATATGTCAGAACATTCTTTGGTAATCTTTATTCCACGTTGGAAAATAAAAATAAATAAAATGAGTACAACTAAAGTACCAATTAATCCAGTTTCTTCTCCGATAATAGCAAATATGAAATCTGTGTGTGGTGTAGGGAGGAAGAGGTTTTTCCCAAAGCTATTTCCCAGTCCTAATCCAAATAAGCCACCATTCCCAAGACTAATTAACGATTGTTTTATTTGGTAAACATACTCTGCGTTCACACTCTCAGGACTGAAGAATGTCAAGATTCTACGCCGCATGTATTCCCAGTTCATTATTACCAGAGTCATAACGGATAATGAAATGGCAATCGTTACAATCATGTGTCGGAGTTTCGCACCCCCCAGGAAAAGCATAAAAAATGAAATGATCATCATCATGGCTGCAGTACTTAAGTCCGGCTGTATAATGATTAAGCCGACCATGGAGCTGACAGCAAAAATAATATTTAAGTAACCACCATAAAATTCTTTTATCTGCTCCCGTTTTTCATGGATGAAGGCAGCAATAAAAATTATCAGAGCCAACCGGGCTATGTCAGATGTCTGGATAGAATAAGGACCCAGGTAGAGCCACCTGGCCGGTGAAGAATATCCACCGAGAAGGAATCGCAATTTAGTTAACAAAAGTAAAGCAATGGCACCTCCGAAGATATAGACCGCCCAGTCTTTTAATTTTCGATAGTCAAGCACCATAAAAAAGAACATAAATGAAAGACCCACAAGCAATCGTTTTAAATGAGCTTGCAAATATAAAGTATCTGTCCGATTCCCGGTTTCATCCAGAGACAAATTAGAACTGGCACTGAACAACATGATCGTACCAAAAATACAAAGGAGAATAATTGCTCCTAATAGTAAACGGTCATATTTTTTCACTATTATATTTAAGTAACTCATTTAGGAACTTGCAGCGATTGTACTAACTGTTTAAAATGCTGACCCCGGTCTTCATAATTAGTAAATTGATCAAAGCTGGCACAACCCGGAGATAAAAGGACAATATCCCCGGGCTGTGCATGAGAATGAGCGATACCAACGGCTTTGTCGAGACTTCCGCAAGAAATGAGTCTCGCCGCATCCCCTAACACCGAAGAAATCGCATCTTCAGACTCACCAATGGTGAGTATTTCTTTCACATTGTGGGTATGTGGGTAAAGTGAAAGAAAATTTCCACCTTTATTCTGTCCTCCAAGAATCAGATAAACAGGATGGTTAAAACTGTCCAAAGCCACTTTTACTGCATCGACATTTGTGGCTTTGGAATCGTTGATGTACGTAACACCATCTATACTACCGATCGTTTCAAGCCGATGAGGGACTCCGCAAAAGGTTGACATAACATGGGATATTCTGGATGACGCAATGCCCAACAAACTCACCGATGTTGATGAACCGAGGTAATTGGAAAGGTTATGCTTACCGGGCAATGCGATTTGATCCAGATTGATCAGCGTGGCGTGCTTTTGATCATAAATTTTTGTTGCGTTTAGTCTGAATAATAATCCATCTAAATTAGAATTTAAACTGAAAGGAATTTTATTTGCTTTGGCAGGTTCAATATATTTTGCCAGTAAATCGTCATCTGCATTATACACTAAGTAATCATTCTTGGTTTGATTCGACCACATTTTCATTTTTTGGGTAATATAATCTTCCATATCCCGATATCGATTCAGGTGGTCCGGTGTTAAATTCAGAAATAGTGAAATAAAAGGCTTAAAATGTTTAATAAATTCCATCTGAAAGCTGGATATCTCCAAAACGTGAATCCGTTTATCATCAGGATGGGAGAGATCTTGGATGACGATTTCAGAGAAGGCATTGCCGATATTTCCAGACAAGGTTGGATGTATATCGTCAGTTTTGCACATTTCAAATAGCATATGAGCTGTAGTTGTTTTGCCATTTGACCCGGTAACAGCCAGAATGGGGGCCGATGTAAACCAACTGGCAAATTCAATCTCGCTTACTACAGGAATATTTTTTTCTAATGCTTTCTTAATGATGGTTGCTTCTTTCGGGATACCTGGCGAAATAATCCAAAGATCAGCATCATAAATTTTAGAACTGTGGCCTCCGGATTCACCCTGGATACCTAACTCAAGTAATTTAAATAGTTCACATGTTTTATCGTTTTGATCACTAATAAATACATTGGCTCCCTGCATAATTGAAAGTTTCGCAGCGGCAATACCACTTCTGCCAATACCCATAATGGTAACTTGTTTATTGTTTAATTCAATTTTTTCTTTAATTGAAATATCCATTATCGAATCTTAAATGTAGTTAATGAAAATAGAGCCAGAAGCAACCCAATTATCCAAAACCGAACAACCACTCTCGATTCTGGCCAGCCCTTCAACTCATAATGGTGATGAATCGGAGCCATCTTGAAGAATCGTTTTCCTTTACCATGTTCGTTTTTAGAGAACCTGAAATAAACGACTTGGATTATTACTGAAATCGCTTCCCAAACGAAAACACCTCCAATAATAAATAGTAATAGCTCCTTTTTAAGCAGAACTGCCATGGTTCCCAATGCTGCGCCAGTGGAAAGCGATCCAATATCTCCCATGAATACTTCAGCCGGTGAAGCATTAAACCACAAATATCCGATACAAGCACCGGTGATGGCTGCTGTGAATATGGTTAGCTCTCCAGATCCCGGAAGATAAATTATATTTAAATAGGCAGAAAAGTCTACTCGACCGCTCATATAGGCAATCGCTGAAAAAACGGTAAAGCAAATGGCCAGCAAACCTGCAGCCAACCCATCCAGCCCGTCAGTGAGATTCACCGCGTTTGAAGTCCCGGTGACAACTAAAATGATAGCAAGAGGATAGTAGAAGCCAAAATCCAATTCAAGATTTTTAAAAAATGGTACGCTGGTAACACTTTTAAAATCGGCAAAAGAAGGATCATTGAAAATCCAGATACTGATAATTATACCAAACAATATTTGGCCAATTAACTTATACCGCGCAACCAGACCCTTCTTTACTTTTTTTATGACTTTTAAATAATCATCCAAGAAACCAATTACACCCATCCAAATAAGAGCAAGCAGGACAATTTGAATGTATACATTCGATAAATCTGCCAATAGAAGGGTTGGGATGACGACCGACCCAATAATTATTAGTCCTCCCATTGTGGGCGTTCCGCGCTTCTTTAAATGACTCTCCGGTCCATCAGATCTTATTTCTTCACCAATCTGGTTGCGAATAAGAAACCGGATAATCCATGGACCAATTATAAAGGTAATTAGCAAGGATAAAATCGCTGCCAGTGCAGACCGAAACGTTATATACTGAAATACATTAAAAGGCGAAAATAAATCATGTAAGGGATATAATAACTTAAATAACATTATTAACCTGCTAAACCGTTCACGATTGTTTCCATGGCCATTCCTCTTGATCCTTTTACCAGCAATTTATCTCCATAATTAACCCAGCTTTTTAACTCATTCAGCAATTCATCTTTAGATTCAAAATGTTTATGATATATTTGGGAGGAGATGGACAGATCTGTTTTCAGAGTATTTTCTCCAACAGTGAATACTGCATCTAATTTGACTTCTGAACAGTGCTCACCCACCTTTTGGTGGTGAGGTAATGCTTCGTCACCGAGTTCCAGCATATCCCCGAATACAAATATTCTACGACCATTTCCACTGAATGCATTTAAATAATCTATGGCCGCTAGAGTAGAGGTGAGGTTTGCATTATACGTATCATCAATTACAGTCACTTGGTCAATTTGTTTCACTTCGCATCGTCCTTTGGGCAAACGGAATGACTGTACAAATGATTCGAATTCAGACCAACCAATTCCCATATGATTACAAACGGCGGATGCGGCAATCACATTCCTAACAAAAGAGAGATTGTGGGAATTGGTTGCAATTTCCTGTGTATCAATTGTGATGGTAATCGATCCATCTGTCTCGTGATGAATATCAGCAGGATAGTCACAATCTGGTGTAAGACCATAGGTTACTTTTTTACCCTGGATGTGCAATTTCCTAATTTCTTCATCCGTATTATTGACAAAAGCAATTCCATCTTTTAATGCTTCGAAAAGAGCTCCTTTGGTTTTAGCAACTTGCGAAATAGAACCAAAACCTTCTAAATGAGCAGGCGATATATTGGTGATTAATCCATGAGTCGGTTTTGCAACGGAACATAAATATTCAATATCTCCCGGTTGATTTGCTCCCATTTCCAGAATGGAAATTGTATGAGTATCGGAAAGTTGAAAAAGTGTTAAAGGAAGGCCAATAGACGTATTATAATTTCCAGTAGTTGCATGAACATTCTCATTGGCTGAAAAAATATGCTTTAGTAATTCTTTCGTTGATGTTTTTCCGTTGGACCCGGTAATGGCAATGATAGGAATTTGAAATAATTCCCGATAGTTTTTTGCCAAAACGCCAATACTTTTTAATGAGTTCTTAACAATAAAATATTCGAGTCGATGTGCGGATGGATCTTTATTTTCAGCTAAACATGCGACAGCACCATTCCTTTCAGCTTCTAGAATAAATTGATGTCCGTCCGTTCGTTTCCCTTTAAGAGCAATATACAGGTCTCCCACTTGGCATTCTCGACTATCAGTCGAAATGCCTGTGATTGGCGAAACAGGCATCGTTTCTGCCTGTTTGGAAAGGATGGTTGTAAAAGCTTCTGGCTCAGCGATTTGGATTCGCACAAAATGCCTCAATAATTTCAATGTCTGAATAGGGATGACGGATACCTTTAATTTCCTGATACGACTCCCTGCCTTTTCCGAGTACTACTAACACATCGTTTTTCGTTAAACGATTTAACGCTTTTTCCAATGCATTCTGCCGAGACATAACGATTTCATACTTTTGGGTAAAAAGACCGGAAACAATGTCAGTCACGATATTTTCCGGGTCTTCATATCGTGGATTATCTGTGGTGATATAGAAATAGTTTGCAAACTGCTCTACCAATCTTCCCATGGTTGGACGATTAGAAGCATCTCTATTTCCACCACAACCAAATAACACAACCAGTCTACCACCGCATTCTATCAATTCATGGATTGTTCCCAATACCTTTTCATATGCATCGGGGGTATGTGCGTAATCCACTACAATTCGAGCACCATTTGAAGTATTAAATGTTTCCATTCGACCTGTAACAATTTTACACCGATTAATTCCAGCGCTAATGGTTTCCAGTGGAACTCCCATTGAAATAGTGGTTCCAACAGCAGATAGAATATTCTCTTTATTAAAATCACCAACAAGGGAAGATTCAACCTGAATTTCATGCTCACCGACGGCAATAGTCCCTTTAATGCCGAATAATGTTGATGTAACCGATTTAAAGAAAATATCACATTGATCGGATACAGATGTTTTAATCACTGGAGCTGTACTTTTATCTATTAACCGTTTTCCATACTCACCATCTATATTAATAATTGCGGTGGCAGAAAGGGGGAGGGATGTAAATAACTTTGCTTTCTCATGAAAATAATCCTCCATCGATCCATGATAATCCAAGTGCTCAGGTGATAAATTGGTAAATACTGTTACATTATATTCTATGTCAGCAATCCTGTATTGATGGATTGCATGAGATGAGACTTCCATCACGACATGCGTGAAATGATCATTAGAGAATTTTCGCAATAGCTTTTGCAGATTTATCGGATCCAATGTTGTCAGTGTTTTTTCCTGATTATATCCGTCTGCAATAATGCCAAGAGTTCCAAGCTGAGCAGTTTTCCACCCTGTTTCCTTCAAAATAGCAGCAATGAGCGTCGCAGTGGTAGTTTTACCATTGGTGCCGGTAATTCCTGTTATATGTAACTCTTTGGATGGATGTCCATAAAATTCAGCTGCAATATATGAGGCAGCTTTCCTGGGATTAGATACCTTCACTTGAGGAACCGGAAGTTTTCCAACATCCCGCCCGTTTGTAACCACCGCAGATGCACCATTTTCCAAAGCTTCAGGTATATAATCATGACCATCTCTTATGGTTCCAGACACTGCGATATAAAGGTCTCCAGGTTTTACTTCCCCCGAATGCAAACAGATATTATTAATTGGAGTGGCAGGAACATTTCCATTAGAAGCAATAATTCCTTTTACAAGTTGATTTAAAGTTGCATTCATTTTAATCCTATACTGCATAAAGAACCGTCGATAATAAGAGTTCCCGGCTTTGGACTTTGCCATATCACTTTTCCAGAACCTGTAAAATTGGTATGAAGGCCCAATTTTCTTAAGACAGTACGCGCTTTTCGTAAACTCATGCCACGAACATCTGGCATCATGGATTTATCATCGTTGGTTTGAGCAATACTAATGACTTGCATTTGACTGGATAATGCCACTGGGGTAGCCATTATTTTTTCTGAGGTATGTGGTAGGGGTTGACTTTCTTCGACCCAAAGAGGGTTTTTGGCATCATTCTGCTGTTTTTCGTTTCGAATGGAATCATCCATATTAATGATACGCTCCATAACTCTACGAAACACGGGTGCTGCCCCATGACCTCCCCAGTGGTATCCAATTCTGGGTTCATCTAATACAATTACACCGACAAGCTGTGGATCATCTGCTGGTAAATAACCAACAAAGTCTGAAATAAAATTTTTATTGGAATAATGACCGTTAATAAATTTTTGGGCAGTTCCTGTTTTCCCAGCCACTCTCCACCCATTAATGGCTGCTTTGGTCCCGGTTCCTGTATCTACAACTCTACAGAGAATATCCGTCATGGTACTTGCAACAGATTTGGATGTAATTTTTCGAACGACTTCTGGGGGCTCAGTATAGAGAGTTTTTCCATCAGACGAGATAATTTGATTTACAAGTCGTGGTCTCATTAAAAATCCACCGTTAGCGATTGATGAATATGCCATTCCCAACTGAATGGCAGTTACACCAACTTCGTGACCTAGTGATACTTCGGCTAATGAAATTTGACTCCAGTCATCGACCCGTCGTAATGTTCCCGAATTTTCACCTGCTAGTGAAATCTGGGTTGGAGTTCCAAACCCAAAATCCCTGCTGTATTTGTATAAATGGGTGGGTCCCAATGTTTCAGCGATTTTAATTACACCAACATTGCTGGAATTTTCAATAATTTGAGGTAAGGTTAATAAACCAAAATTTTCCCAATCGTTAATTTTTCTTCCTGCGTAAAAATAACTTCCGTTTTCACAATTAAATTCATGCCAAAGAGAAACGGTATTCAAATCCAGAGCTGCAATGGCGGTAACAATTTTATAAGTAGATCCAGGCTCAAATTGGTCAGTGATTACTCTGTTTCTCTGCCAGGATAATTCACCTCTGCCAGGATAATTCGGATCAAAGTCCGGAACATTCGCCATCGCCAGAATATCCCCCGTTTGAGGATTTATGATTAATCCCATGGCAGATTTTGCTTCTGTTTTCTTTACTTGAGCTGAAAGTTCCTCTTGCAAAATAGCCTGGTAGTTCAGATCGATTGTTAATTGAATATTGGCGCCATCAATAGGTAACTGCATTGGAAAATTCGTTTTATAAATCGATTTCCCTTTCCCACTCATTTGCTTCACAACCCATCCGGGAGTCCCAGTGAGGTATTGATCGAATATTTGTTCTAGACCTGCAATACCTTTATCATCGATATCCACAAAACCTAATACTTGGGAAGCTATATTTTCATTGGGATAATAACGACGGGCATCTCTTTCAATAATTAATCCCTTTGGTTTATTGATAAGTATATCTGCACATTGTGAATGTTTTAGATTTCGTTCAAGATAGACAAATCCTTTATTGGAATTCAATTTTTTCAAATAAGAATTCGCATTTCTTCCGGTGTATAAGCTAAGTCGCTCCGCCAGTACCTTTTTATTACGGATTTTGGTTGGATGCACACCCAGCGAGTAGTGAATAACATTCCGGGTGAGTAGATTATTATTTCGATCATAAAAATTTCCTCTGACAGCACTTAATGGTTCCTGAATTTGACCTTGTGCCTGACCCTTTATTCGCAATTCCTCTCCATCTATAATTTGAATTTGGAATAATCGCATAGAAAGCCCGATCCAAGAAATAACAATAATTCCAGAAATAATAATGACCCTTGATCGGAACTTTAAATAAGTTTTAGTCAAAAGAATTCTCCACAAGCAATGGATCAACATAAACAGTTACAGACTCTGGCTGGGCGACTACCATTCCCAATTTTGTTCTGGCAAATGAAGTAATTCTGTCTACTCGATTCAGTAGTTCAATTTCATTTTTTAATTCTTTTACAGAATTATTTAATTCCGATAAGGTAGCTTTTTGAATTTCGATAGCAATCATGGTTTCATCAATCTCAGTATATACCCACAAATAAATGATCAGACCTCCGATTGAAAATATGGTTACGAGAAAAAATGATAATGTCTGGATAAACTCTTTATGCTTACTGACCTGATTTAACTTTCTTCTTTTTGCCATTATATCCTCTCTGCAGCCCGTAATTTTGCACTCCGGGACCGTCGGTTAACCATTTGTTCATTTTGAGTAGGTGGAAGGGGTTTCTTGGTTATAATTGATATTAAATTATTTTTTGATAATGACTTGAATGATTGCTTCACCATTCTGTCCTCAATGGAATGATAACTTAAAATCACTATTCTTCCTCCGGAGTCCAGATATTCAACAAAAGTATTCAAGAAATGGTGCAAACGATTTAATTCATCATTAACTGCAATTCTAAGAGCTTGGAAAACACGCGCCAATGATTTCCGGCGATGGTTAGGCGGTGTACATCTACGAATAGCTTCTTTTAAATCGACAACCGTTTTCATTGAGTTCATTCTTTTAATATTTCTGGCAATTCGCCGTGATAATCTATCTTCCCCATAATTAAAAATAATATTCGCTAAGTCACTTTCTGAATTAGAGGAAATAAATTCTGCAGCCGTCAATCCGGTTGAAGTATCAAAACGCATGTCCAACTCGCCATCCGTATTATATCCGAATCCTCTTGAGGTGGAGTCAAGTTGGAAGGATGAAAGACCAAGGTCAAGGAGAATACCTTTCACTTTTGGAATGTCCAGTTTCCGGAGTTCATCCGGCAAACAATCGTAAGAAGTGTGGAGGCAAGAGAAGGCAGGGCTGCATAACAGTCTTTGTTTACAAAGCGCCAGTGCCTTCTCATCCCGGTCAAACCCGATTAGCCTCCCTGAAGCCGAGAGTTCCTTCAGTATGTATGCTGCGTGCCCACCGAGACCAATAGTCCCGTCGATATATATTCCATTCGGATCCGTTATTAAATAATCTAATACTTCTTGAACCATTACAGGAATATGCTGTGAATTTGGTTCCTGTAACGATTTGTCTGTCATTATAGAATGATTGTATTTGCCAGTTCATCGTAGGCTGATGGATCCATTTCCAATGTTTGTTTTTCAATTTTGTTTAACTCATTTGCATTCCAAATTTCAATTTTATTTATCATTCCAATAATGAGTGCATCTTTATCCAACTTTGCATATGCCATGAGTTGGGATGATAGCGAAATTCGGCCTTGTTTATCGTACTGGACAGGAGATGCATAGCGTGCTGTGCTGCGAATAAATGATCTATTGATAGCGGACACAGCAGAGAGATCCTTTAAATTATCTTCTATCAGCTGCCATGCGGTGAGGGGGTAAACCCAGATGCACGGATCCATTCCCCGAGTAATTACAAATGTATTGCAATTCTCAGGGGCAAGACTTTGGCGGAATTTTGCCGGGATATTGACACGTCCCTTTGTATCAATTGTATAAGAATACTCTCCCGTAAATGTATCTTGATTTGTTATCATACCCACATAAGTTTGTTAATTGTTTACCCACAATTACCCACAATATATTTCAGTCTACCCACTTATGTCAACTTATTTTGTTAAAATATATAATAAAAACCCACAACTTTAGAAGAGGAAAAGCTTCAACCAATGGTTGAAGTGAAGGGAAAATTAAAGTAATACCTTAATTATCTTTGGGGAAGGTAATGCTTGACCGTAATAGTACTGGGGTCAGAGAAAAATTGAATATCAGCCGGGTTTTTATAATCACCCAGTTCATCAATTTTTATTCCATTAATGTATAAAGAAGTGCCAGTTGTTTGATTTAGCCTTACGTGAATATATGACACAAAGGGGAGACTAAATTCATTACCGGCAGCTAAAATACCGGCGATTTCTTCAGTTGAATCTGCTTTCATACTGTACCAGATACGTTCATTGGATATAATTTTAATTTTAAAAGGTGGGTTAACAGACATAGCAACCGTCTGGGAAACAGCTTCCACATAATCATTAATCAATTGATCATCCGTAATAATTGCAGGGTTGTTGTGAAGGATAATTTCACCATTCCCGATAGTAGCTGCACTGTCTTCTGTATTAATTTTTTTAATGACGAAAATTGCAAAAAGAAAAATGATGAGAAGAATAACCCCTTTTATAAGATCTTCTCTTATTTTTGAAGGAGGCCGTGAAACAGTTGGTACTTTTGCTTTTTCCTCAATCCTTTCTATATTGGGTTGACTCTGAGCAGCAACCGCTTTCTTTGGAACTCTTTTTCCTTCTTTTTTTGCCAAATAAATTTCTAATTGGTGGAGAGCTTCCACGGAATCACCCCCTAATTCTGTCACATATGCCCTCAAAAATAATCGGATATAAGGGAGAGGTAAAACATCAAATTGCCCGGACTCAATTGCTTTCAGGTAATCAAGGTTTATTTTTGTCCTGGAATGTATTTCATCCAGCTCAATATTTTGTGAGAGTCTTTTTTCTTTTAGATCTGTAAAAAATTCATTCATAATATATACCTATGCAGGGGCGAAAATTAACCGACTGCAGGATACCTTAACAATACAAATGTCTATTTATTTACTATTTGTCTGTAATGGATGTAAAAGGCTGACAACGGAAACCCCATCACATTGTAAAAACAACCGTTTATCTTACTGACATTAATGGCAAACCAGTCTTGGATACCATAACTACCTGCTTTATCTAATGGATTGTATTTATCAATATAATAAGAGATAGTACTATCGCTGTACTTGAGAAATGATACATCTGTTTTCTCGTAAAACGTTAAACTGATTTGATGGCTAATATGATGGATTGATACCCCTGTATAAACAGAATGGGTCATGCCGGATAAAGATTTTAACATAGCAAAACTTTCTAGTTTATTTTTTGGCTTTCCCAGGATTTTATTTTTGAGGACCACAACGGTATCTGCCCCAATCACTAAAAATCCCGGGTAACTTCTAGCGATATCCAATGATTTTTCTTTCGCGTAATGCTGAACAATATTTTCTGGAGTCATATTGATATTCAAATTTTCCTGAATGCTACTCGGAGTCGTCTTAAACTCCAAATCAATCATTTCCAACAGCTGTTTCCTCCTGGGGGACATGGAAGCTAATATAATTGGAAATGGTTGCATCCTATGATTCAAATTGTATTTTGTTATTATCCCAAAGTACGACTTCTATTTCCCAGCCTGTCGGGTCTTTAATATACCATGAAATTGATTTTGGCCATCGGATTGGACCACCGTACAATACATGAACATTTTCACGCTTAATCGTTTCTTCCCATACTTTTTGATCATCAATCCTTAACCCAAAATGAGCTAAATAGTGAAGGGACGCTTCTGCCATTTGAAACCGATCTTTTGATACCAGATCCGGCTGTTCATATATACATAGTAAGGCATCTCCTTTTTGGAGGACTCCCCAGGATCTCTTATCTTGAATTCCTTTTTCAACGAGAATAAACCCAAATATTTTTCCATACCAATCGACTGTTTCCATAAAGTTGCCTACGCTGATATTTAAATGATCTAGATTTGATACACTCATTTGTTTTATTCCTCTACTGAAATTTTGCTAATCGATTGATCATTGAAACCGTCTCCTTTCCATTATCAGCTTTTAAGCGATATAGATAAATTCCATTTGCTAATCTTTCTCCAAATTGATCCCGGCCATCCCAATTGATATAATGATACCCGCTAGTAAATGACTCTTCCGGCAGACTCATAATTCTTCGACCCCCCAATGTAAAAATGTCAATATGGACTATTGCATCAGCAGTCAGTTCAAATGCGAATTGAGTTTGTGTGGCAAAAGGATTCGGAAAATTTAATACATTAAATAACTGAAAAGGTTGATTTTCGATTATAAATAATTTGATATCTTTTTCAGATGGATTATTGGCATTATCCCAAGCTTTAACATGGAGTGTAATTTCAGATAAGTCTTGATTTCTGGGAAAGTGGATTATGCCGGTTGTGATACTGTTTTCGTCATAGATAAAATTTGAGGACAAATTTTTCTTTAACTCTCCATTTGGGTCATTGACTAAAATCTCATGTCCGACCTCACCGGTAACATTAATTCCCAGCGGGTCTGATAAACGAATAAATATTTCTTCAGTACTTTGCAGATGATCATGATTTTGCAACAAGCGTCCGGACTCCGTTTCAAAAGAAATTATCGGACCTTGGTTATCTGAGACAGGCTCACCGCTTTTTAAATATATATTTTCAAGCAGACCGAGAGCTTCCGTCGGTACGTCAGTGTTAAACTGTACATAAGTATTGAGTCGAGCTGGCGTGGTTGAATATGAAATATCTTTGGGGATTCTTAACTTGGCAGTGAATTGATTACCGGTAATAGAATACCGACCTTTAAAAAGAGTGGGACCAGGCAGGGTGTAAGATATTTCCTGCATTTGGGAGTTAAATAAATACTGGCGCGTAATGTCGCGATCAGCATCTACCAATTTAATCACACCGACACCCGGAACTCCATTGGATAACGATTGTTCTCCAAAGACCCGAGCTGTATCGAGTGAATTCAATGTATCGGGAGAAATACCCGTGATGCTGACGACATTTTTTGGCAGTGGTAATGGCATGGCAGGGTCTCCAAAGAGAAGAAATAATTCACCGCTACTATAGCCGTCTTTTACTGATTGAAGAATGATGCCAATAGGAGCGTCTGTGACATTTAAATCAGGAAATATCGCCTTAAAAATCTTTTCAATATAATTGGCATTGGATGACACACCGATCGGACGGCTGGTGGTAATAATGGCTGCAGCACCATCCATGGGTTGGCGGATTAATTCTTCAGAAAATGACTCGGTATCAATAAAGTCAAAATGTCCCCAGGAACAGGTCCCTGCGATCCAAATAGGCAATTTCATGTTAGTTAGGAGCTGCTCCACATCTCCTCTGTCCTGAAAAAGAAGTTTTTCCTGAGCCCATTGATGTTCGGACCCATGACCGATATAATTAATTATGGCCGTTCCTTCTGCTACGATATCAAATAATGCTTCCGTAGCATCTGGCTTAATAACACCATAAGAAGATGCGTCACTGACTTCAGGATATTCCAGCATATATAGTTTTTGAACTTCAACTCTTGGAGAAATCCATCCGGCAGTAGCTTCAGAGTTTAAAGTATGACTTTTTCCGGTAGAAATAGATCCTCCGGAACCCCCATTCTCCGGGCGGGCCCCGTCGTCTGCAACAAGAGTAACTTTTTGACGCCAAAATCCAAGGATTGGATTGGTTTCATATTCAATAATTTTCTCTACAAAATCCTGTACTTCAGCAACACTTCTTGCAGGAAACCTGCCGATAGCAAGATCTGGAATTCGACCATTAAAGGCTGCAAGACGATCATCAACTGCCCGATTGCCAAATGCCCCCTTTATAATCGTTGGAACCTTTATTTTTGAATCTCCTGTGATATTTCGATAATCGTAATCCGCATCCCCCATTAATAAAACATAGTAAGGATTTGGCGAGGTCCATTCTTCCTGAGTCCACTGAAGAAACTGACGGATAGCAGTCGGGTCTGCATTCCCACCAGAAAATTCATTATAAATGGCTTCGAGAGGGATAAACCTCGAACTTCCCCGATGATTGACCAGCGGTTCACAGGCTGATTCAAATTCTATGGGTCCTATAATTAGATGATCGACACCACTATAATTATTTCGAAGCAGGGAGAAAGAGTGACCGGGTATCCATTCCATATTTGTGATGGGAGTCAGATCATCGTCCCTGAATAAAATAAACCGCTCCAGAGTATCGGGTGGCAAATCTAATTTCATCGAATATTCAAGTCCCGAACTAATGATTTCAATCGATTTTGGGTTCTTAACATCGGTAATATCCCAAACGGTTGGTTCCAGTGAACCGGTAAAATTAAAGGTAACTGAATTGCTGTGTACTGGTGCAAAAAACTCAAATGGACTATGGTCTATATTTAATTTTCTTCCATAATTGATAGTGGCATAGTCAAAATGGGGGAATGAATAGCTTGAAGGCGAATTATTGTCTAAGTAAATGAGATTAGGTCCTTCCAATATTTCATTACCGGGAATTGAAAAGTTATTTGATTTTTGGCTTAAACCGGAAAAAGCAATGGTTCCTCTTAAAATATTTCTTGTGTTTAAATAAATCGAAATGGAGTGGCTTGGTATTTGAGCAAATTCAAAATCGGTTGAACTTCCTCTAACCATAATTTTAAAGTTGGTCGGGACAGAAGATTTCTTATCATTAAGGATTGGGACGACGGTAAAACTGGATCCACGACCAAACCCGGCCCCTGTCCAACTTAAACCGCCCTGAAAAGGATTAATCACATCGTGCTCTACGTGGACGTATGTCGTTCCATAATCCAGGGATAAACCAGTTGAAGATGGGCCTGATTGCGTTTGGATGCGTTTCCCCCTTAAGGATGTGTCGTCAGGAATCAATAGCCAATAAACATTATCTGTGAAATAAATATTTTGTTGATGCTCAACTGATTCTCCGTTATTATTGAATCCATTCACACCTCTCCCATAAAAAATAAATTGATCATTTCCGTCAAGGCTGTTATTATTTTCCCCTCCTATCAGGAGCGGGATTTCAACGAGGTTTTCCGGATTTTCAGCGTAGATGATTGTATTGATAATAGTTTTACTTCTGTCCCGCCCTAAAGCAGTGGATGTAAACAACATATATGAACGGGGATCGCTATTTTGAAGCGACCCGTTTAAAGCCAGCAAGTCCTCTCCCATAAAAGAATATATATTATCTTCAGAAACAGAGAATTTTATCCAGATTCCGGAAGGATAATTTGTGGATCGTTTTCGACTGTTCTTTTTTTTTCTTAACCATTGGTTGGCAATATTCCAATTAATAACACGGTTTTTTAGAAAAATGGTTTGGGAATGAGTGGCCGAAATATGAGAATTGGTGATGGCAGGAAAATGGATTTCAATATTCATAGTCCTGTTGTAATACCCACCATCTAATAATGGATTAATTTCCAGAGTTGCTGTCTCCAATCCTCGGACTCGTTGCCGGTTAATCCATTTGACTCCTCCAGAGATCGTATCCTGATTTATGAATGGATTTTTTCTTTTATTTATTCCACGGGAAATTAGTGTAGGATATTGATCGTCTGGAAGACCGATGAGTAATGTCATGGGTTCCAAATCTCCAGGTGTTTTTGAGTCAAATTGGACCTGAATAACCAGTTTTTCTTGCGTAGATAGAACGATATGCCACTGTGAACTTGCCATCAGAAATGAGATATAAAATAATATGGTAAAGCATCGCCTGAAGGTTATCATTCGGGAAGTTACATTGTTTTCTTTGGTTTGAAATTGAATAATGGTTTTTTAAATGTGTAAGTTTATCTACTGAATTTGAACATGAATTTAGCTGTTCAGTTCCAATTCTTTATTCAAATTAATTTTAGGATGTTCTTGTGTTTGATTTAGAAATGATTAAAAATAGTTACAGTACCATGGCCGAAAATATATTGTCTGCCCGAAAAGTCATTGATC
Source organism: uncultured bacterium (assembly GCA_964466265.1). Lineage (GTDB taxonomy): Bacteria > Fidelibacterota > Marinisomatia > Marinisomatales > TCS55 > JADFRD01. The sequence continues at coordinate 45,928 of CAYXMX010000004.1, forward strand.
GGCCTATGACCCTGTCTGAAAAAATTCTTTATGCTCACTTGTACGACAAAAAAGGAATAAAACCATTTATTCGGGGAGAATCTTACGTCGAATTCACTCCGGATCGGGTTGCCATGCAGGACGCAACGGCCCAAATGGCTCTTTTGCAATTTATAATGGCCGGCAAGGAAAAAGTTGCAGTACCGTCTACCGTTCATTGTGATCATTTAATTCAGGCGAAAGAATCTGCCCGAATGGACTTATCTCAAGCGGTGGATATTAATGGAGAAGTTTATGATTTTCTTAAGTCAGTATCCAACAAATATGGAATTGGATTTTGGAAGCCTGGAGCAGGAATTATTCATCAGGTAGTCTTGGAAAATTATGCATTCCCAGGAGGAATGATGATCGGAACCGATAGTCATACCGTAAATGCTGGTGGATTGGGAATGATTGCTATTGGTGTGGGGGGCGCTGATGCAGTGGATGTTATGGCGGATATGCCTTGGGAATTAAAATTCCCAAAATTATTCGGCGTCAAATTAGTAGGACAAAAAAATGGTTGGACATCCGCGAAGGACGTGATACTGAAAGTTGCCGGAATACTTACTGCTAAAGGGGGTACTGGAGCGATTGTTGAATATTTCGGCCCCGGAGCTGAAAAATTATCCTGTACTGGTAAAGGAACTATTTGCAATATGGGCGCTGAAATTGGTGCAACCACATCCATTTTCGCTTATGATGAACAAATGGCAAAATATCTTCGGGCTACAGGTCGGAGCGAAGTGGCAATTCTAGCTGACGGAATGTCTGAGTTTTTACGAGCGGATGATGAAGTGTATCAACATCCTGAAACATTTTATGACGAATTGATTGAAATCGATCTCTCTGAACTGGAACCCCATTTAAATGGACCTTTCACGCCGGATAAAGCAACGCCTATTTCTGATATGGCCAAAGTAGCTGCTGAAAATAATTGGCCAATAAAAGTAGATGTCGGTTTAATCGGTTCCTGCACCAATTCATCATATGAAGATATTTCAAGGGCAGCCTCAATTGCTAAACAAGCAGTAGATAAAGGTTTAAAAACTCGATCAGACTTTACCATTACACCTGGCTCTGAGCAAGTCCGTTACACCATTGAACGTGATGGATTTATTGATATTTTTACTCAACTCGGGGCAAAAGTATTTGCCAATGCCTGTGGACCCTGTATTGGCCAATGGGCGAGACCGGGGGCAGAAAGAGAAGAAAAAAATACCATTATTCATTCATTTAACCGCAACTTTGCAAAACGGGCAGACGGGAATCCCAATACGCACGCTTTTGTTGCATCTCCGGAAATGGTGACGGCAATTGCTATAGCAGGAGATTTAACATTCAATCCAGTAAAAGATACCCTTATTAGTGAGGATGGAGAAGCAATTAAACTGAATCCTCCCGTGGGAGATGAATTACCATTGAAAGGATTTGAAGTCAAAGATTTAGGTTATCAAAAACCAACAGAAAATGGAAGTCATATTAGCGTCCATGTGGATCCTGAATCAGACAGGTTACAGTTATTAAAACCTTTTGAATCCTGGGATGGAAAAAATATTACGGGAATGAAGTTGCTCATTAAAGCAAAAGGAAAATGTACAACAGATCATATTTCAATGGCTGGACCTTGGCTGAAATACCGGGGTCACCTGGATAATATTTCCAATAATATGTTGACAGGCGCAGTCAATTATTTTAATGATATAACCAATAGTGTGAAAAATCAGCTTACTGGAGAATATGGAGCTGTTCCGGATGTCCAGAGGGCATATAAATCAGCTGGAATCCCTACGTTGGTTGTGGGAGATGAAAATTATGGGGAGGGATCATCAAGAGAACATGCCGCTATGGAACCCCGCCATTTAGGGGTGCGTGTCGTGTTGGTTCGCTCTTTTGCAAGGATTCATGAAACCAATTTAAAAAAGCAGGGAATATTGGCATTAACTTTTGCCCGGAGATCGGATTATGATCTTATTATGGAGAATGACACGTTCCATTTTGTGGATTTGAATAGTTTTTCTTCCGGTAAACCGTTAACATTCAATACAGCGCATGAAGATGGATCTTCCGATATCATCCTTTGTAACCATACCTATAATCAAATTCAAATCGATTGGTTCAGAGCTGGTTCTGCCCTGAATTTAATCAGAGAGCAGAAAAGCTAAATGACTATGAAAATACTTGTTTCTGATCCTATTACTGAAGCCGGGATGGCTATTTTGAAAGATGCTGACTTTAAAGTGATCTACTTACCGGATAGGTCGCCGGAAGAAAAAGCAAATGCTTGCAAGGATATCGATGGTTGGGTTATCCGTAGTGGAACCAAAGTCACCCCTGATATGATTGAGAGTACCCAACGGTTGCAAGTTATTGGTCGGGCCGGAGTTGGTGTAGATAATATTGATATTGCTGCTGCCACTAGAAAAGGTGTTGTTGTGATGAATACACCGGATGTAAACACCATATCTGCTGCAGAACATTCTGTCGCAATGATGTTGGCATTATCAAGGAATATTCCATTAGGTCACAGCGGACTTATGAACGGAAAATGGAACCGGAATGCACTGGTAGGGTCTGAGTTAAGGAATAAAACGCTGGGTATCGTCGGTTTGGGTAAAATCGGTAGAGAGGTTATCAAGCGGTGTCTCTCTTTTCAAATGAATATTCTAGGGTTTGATCCTTATGTCAGTCAGGATATGTTTAATGAGGACGAAGTCAGAATTGTTGATATTGATGAGTTAACCCGAGATGCAGATTATATTTCATTGCATGTTCCTTTGACTAAGGCCACTAAAAATTTATTCGACTTTAACCGTTTGTGTGCCATGAAACCTACTGCCCGGATTATCAACGTGGCCAGAGGTGGTGTCATTAATGAGACTGATTTAGCGAAGGCACTCAATCAGGAGAAAATTGCCGGTGCAGCCATTGATGTATTTACTTCAGAACCAATCAACGAATCGAGTCCGTTGATCGGTGCAAAACATATTGTATTAACGCCTCACTTAGGTGCTTCTACTCAAGAAGCCAAAGAAGGGGTTAGCTTGGCTGTTTGTAAACAAATTCGGGACTATTTGATTGATAAAAAATTAGCTAATGCAGTCAATATGCCTATATCTGATTTGGCGAAATTGAATGAAATTCAACCTCATTTAGAACTATCTGAAATTATGGGAAATTTACAGGGACAGTTGGGACCGGATGTAATTAAAAAAGTCTACATTGAGTGTGCCGGAACCATGACAGAGGCTAAACCGACTGCCCTTGCGTTTTTAAAGGGATTGTTAGCTGACCGAGTCTCTGAAAGAGTCAATTATATCAATGCAGAAACATTGGCGATTGATATGGGGATTAAAGTGAATTACAGTGTTTCATCTGATAGCGGATTGTATACCAATATCATCCGGACTTCCGTCACTGGTGAAAGAAAAACCAATCAATTGTACGGAAGCATTTTTCAGGGGAATCAAATGCGCTTAGTGAACATTCTGAATTTCCCGATGGATGTTACCCCATGCGGGACGATGTTATTCATTCGTAATAAGGATGTTCCGGGAGTCATTGGTAAAGTGGGAACTGCTCTTGGAAAAGCGGAAGTGAACATCGGCGGATATTTTCTCAATAGAGATACAAAGGATGGTGAAGCTTTTGCCGTCATAAAACTTGACCATCCAATAGAAAAACAAATTGTAAATACTTTATGTGAGTTTCCGGAGATTATTTCTCTCCAGCAAATTAATTGTTGACTTCCCATCCGACCGATCAATTTCTCGCAGGAGACCCGGTTGAGATAGCTGGAGCCGGTATGGCGGGGATGGCTGCTGCGATCCATTTAAAAACGATTGGAAAAAATGTAGTCGTTTATGAAAAACATTCGGCCGTTGGAGCCGGTAGACATGGAGATTATGAAGGATTAGAAAATTGGATTTTTAACGGGTCAATGAATCATTTTTTCTCCCGGCTTGGATTTGATTTTCCTTCTCTAATATCTTACCCTGTTTACCAGTTTTTTGTTCACTCTGCTATTCAATCTCCTAAACGGGTCCACTCGACGCATCCATTTTTTTACCTTGTACGACGAGGCCCGGAAGAGGATTGTCTGGACGAGCAATTATATCAACAATGTCTTTCAGCCGGTGTTCATTTTCGATTAGGCACTCAAGCACCCGATGGATGTCATATTATCAGTACAGGGTCCAAAAAGGCAAAAGCGCTCATCCAAGGGATTAATTTTATTACTGGTCTTGAGAACCAGGTACACTTGTTATTGGGTTCCCAAATTGCTCCAAAAGGATATGCTTATTTAATTGTCTCAAATGGCAAAGCAACATTAGCCGTTGCTTTTAAAAAGCAAAAAAATCAGAAATCCAATCCCCTGAAGCAATCTATTGAGCATTTTCAATCTCAGGGATTTACTTTTCCCGGGAAAACAGTTTTTGGTAGTTATGGGAGTTTTTCGATTCCTATCGGTAAACGATTTAGTCATCCAATTCACATTGGGGAAAGGGGAGGCTTTCAGGATTATTTATTTGGTTTTGGCATGAGAGTGGCTATGGAATCTGGACTGGCTGCAGCCAAACAATTGGCTGATGATTCGGTAGCCGCACAAATAATACTTCGTTCTTTGAGTAAAAAATGCAAAATTTCTTATGTGAACAGATGTTTATATGAACAACTCAACGATCAACAGATTCTTAAAATGGCTGACCAGTTTTCTAATTCTGACGAGCCATTAACTATTCTGGAACAGGCATATAAATGGAACTTTAAAAATATACGTCGTTGGATAAGGCTGAAGGGTCGCATTGAAATTCGCACTGCTTAGAAGTATCCAGGTATTTGGAATGGTGATTACGCTATCAGGATTCTATTACGGTGTTCGGGATGATAATATGATGCTTGAACTCAACGCACTAGTGATCGGATCCGGCATATTTTTTGCCGCAAATATGATAATTAATAAAGACAAAAATTGACTAACTTTAACCATAACCAATAAATTCAATTTGTATTAATCGGGGAATGAAATGACAAAAACTAAATTTTGGAATGATTTAAAGAAAAATGTAAAAGAATGGGGAACTGTTGCTGTTGAAAAAGCAGAAGAGGTGAGTAAAATCGCAGTTGCCAAAACAGAAGAACTGACTAAAGTCAGTAAAATTAAGCTTGAAATTCATCAACTTCAGAGAGACTTATCCAAGGCATATGAAAATTTAGGCCGACTGGTTGCCTATCATGCAAAAGAAGAAAATATGGCCAATTTCACCGGAAATAAGGAATTCTATCAATCTTTAAAAAAGATGGATGAGATTCAAATTAAAATTGAACAAAAACAGAACGATATAGAAAAAATAAAAGAAGAAGCGGATTTGGAAGAAGCAGATATTATTTCTGCGACTTCAACTTTAGAAAAAGAACCAGAGTCAAATAAATCTATAGAACCTGAAAGTGAAAAAGATGAGAATGAGTCGACGGTGATTGAACCAGAGAAAGAGGAAGTAAAGGATTCGGAGAATGAAAATAAGGATAAGGAACAGACGGCTTCAGAACCAGAGTCCAATTGACAAAAACGACCCCCTCCAGCCGTAAATCACTTGAATTATATTTAACTGAAATTAAACAATTGGACCCACTTTCGACCGAAGAGGAGGTCCGTTATGCAAAAGCAGCCCGGGAGGGGGACCATAACGCTTTTAATCAGTTGGTAACACACAATTTACGTTTTGTCGTGGCAATGGCTAAAAAGTTCCAGGGACAGGGTGTTCCTTTTGAAGATTTAATTAACGAAGGAAACCTTGGACTTATCAAGGCAGTCAATAAATTTGATGAAACACGAGGGTTTAAATTTATTACTTATGCCGTATGGTGGATTACCCAACACATTCGGAATGCCATTCATAAAACAGGACGGATTATTCGGTTACCCTCACATATAAGTGAGTCCATGGGGAAATTATATCGAAAGTCTCTTGAACTTGAACAGGAGTATGAACGAGAGCCATCTTTAGATGAATTGGCTGAAATATCTAATACTACCTTAAAATGGATTGAAGACCTGGTTCAGGCATATAGTGGACCTGTTTCTCTGGATGATAGTAATAATAATAAACCGTTAATTGATTTTCTATTTTCAAAGGATTCACGAACAGAAATGCAAATCATGCAGGAATCTCTGAAAAAAGAAATTGTTAATATGTTGAATAATTTAAAAGTGAGGGAGGCCTTTGTTTTGTCATCGTATTTTGGTTTAGGAGGTGATGATCCTAAAACACTGGAACAGATTGGAGAGAATATTCACTTATCCAGTGAACGGGTTCGTCAGATCAAGGAACGGGCGCTTCAGCGACTGCGGAAATCCACGACATCTCATTTGCTGAAATTGTATTTGGGTTGATTTCAATCCAATTTTAATCCCTAATGAATGTTAAAAGTATTAAAAAATCACTGATCATTTTCGGTGAATTTCTATCTATTGTTTGCATTTGGTTTTTATAGGTACAAGCTCTTAAAATCCAACCGTCAAAATCATCAATCAATACATGTTTAGTCGCCGAAAAGCAAATCAGAAGCAATATATTATTATCACAACCGATGACATTGGTGTCCGCCAGCGAAATTTAACCCGTCGTCGGATTTTCACCCTCATGTCCATAGCGATAGTGACGTTAGCCGCCTTTTTCTTTTTTAGTGCAGATACTTTGACAAATATACTTTATCAATCAAAAATAAATAAGATTAAACAGCATTATTCCATTTTATCTAAATCTTTGGTTGAACTACAAACAAAAATGAATAACATATCTTCAAAAATGGAAACCATTGAAAATAAAGATAAAGCGATTAGAACCTATGCCGATATGCCCTTAATTGACCAGGATGTAAGAAAATTAGGGATTGGGGGTGTCCGTTTGGCAGATAACACTAGCATTGATAATGATTTCACAGATCGTTTGAAATCATTGGAAATGGATGTAGAAGCTCTGACCCGGAAAGTCAAATTAGAATTATCCAGTTATTCTGACATTTATAACAAAGTGACCGATGATGTGAGTATGATTCATTCAATTCCATCCATTCGTCCCATTAAAGGCGGATATTTAAATTCAAGTTTTGGTTACCGCAAAGATCCCATAAATGGTAAAGTCAGATTTCACTACGGACAGGATATAACAGTGACTCTGGGCGAAACAGTGATTGCTCCGGCAGATGGCATCATTAAAGTTTCCCGGTACATGGGAGGCTACGGTAAAGTTGTAAAAATTGATCATGGATATGGGTACACAACTTTATTCGCCCATTTATCAAAAATTTTAGTAAAAAAAGGTCAAAAAGTGGAAAGGGGTGATAAAATTGGTTTGTCTGGAAATACCGGAAGATCTACGGCGCCACACCTTCACTATGAAGTTCATCATAATGGTACTCCCCAAAACCCTTTGGATTATTTTTTCACTGGTTATCTTAAATAACCTGATCCTCATTTTCAGCTTTTATTTTTTAAACTATGAATAGATTCTATTTTATAGAAACCTATGGCTGTCAAATGAATGTGGCTGACTCTGAATTGGTGGAAGGATTGCTGCAGAAGGAAGGCTTTCATCAAACAAAAAAAATCGCTGAAGCTGATGCCATTTTTGTCAACACCTGTGCCATCCGGGAGCATGCGGAAGAAAAAGTTCATGCGCAACTGGGTCGTTATCATCAAATAAAAAGGAAAAAGCCGGAGACTATTATCGGAGTTTTGGGGTGTATGGCTCAACATCTGAAAAATGATATTCTTGAGCATAAACCTTACGTAGATATTGTCCTCGGTCCGGACTCCTACAGAAATCTCCCTGAAATTTTAAGACAACGGACCGTTAAGACCGGACATATTGTTGATACAAAATTATCCCGGTTTGAGGTCTATGATGATTTATTTCCCAGCCGGAAAGCAGGGATTAACGCCTGGATTTCCATTATGCGCGGTTGTGATAAATTTTGTACTTTTTGTATAGTTCCATTCACAAGAGGTCGGGAACGGAGCAGAAGTGTGGAGAGTATTCTGCATGAAGTCCATCAGGCAGTAGCAGAAGGTTTTGTGGAAATCACTCTCTTAGGACAAAATGTAAATTCTTACCAATACGAAAAAGCAGGTTTTGCTCAATTATTAGATAAGGTAGCTAATATAAACGGTGTGAGACGAGTCCGATATACATCACCCCATCCCCAGGATATTCATGAAGAATTATTAGATGTTATGGCAGCAAATGATACTATTTGCAATTATGTCCATTTACCGTTACAAGCGGGAAATAACCGGATTTTAAAACGGATGAACCGAACCTATACGAAAGAACATTTTATTGAACTGACCAGTCTTATCAGAGAGACACTACCCCAATGCGGGATCAGCACAGATATTATTGTAGGATTTCCAGGTGAAACAGATATGGAATTTAGGGAGACACTTGATGTTATGGAGACTGTAAAATTTGATTCTGCCTTCACGTTTAAATATTCTCCCCGTACCGGGACCAAAGCAGCTGAGTATAGTGATTTTATTCCGGAGGAAATGAAGCAATCCAGATTGGAGGACGTGATTACTCTACAGAAGAAACATACATTGGCGCGGAACTTAGAATTTGTGAACAGAGTAGAAACAGTTTGTGTTGAGAAAGAAAGTAAACGATCACTCAATGACTGGGCAGGCCGAACCGATTCGAATAAATGGGTGATTTTCAAAAAAGGAAATGCAAAGGTAAAAGATTTTGTTCCAGTGTTGATTAAAGCGGCAAAAGGCATTAGTTTACATGGAGAATTGGTTCAGAAAGAAGAGGCGATCATCATATGAAACTTTTAAAAATATTTATTGCACTGGCAGTATTAATATTGGTTCTATTATTTTTACTGCAAAATAATGACGGTGTAAATGTTGATTTAATTTTTGCCAAATTTGAAAATGTCAGCGTTGCATTTGTCATGGTGGGGGCTCTGTCTATTGGCATTTTGATTGGGTATGGCGTTGCCGTAGCCAACATTTTATCCACTAAAGCGGAAATCCGTTCCTTGAGAACAAAAAACCGCAGAATATCAGATGAATTAAATGATCTGCGGAATGTGGCTATTGATGAAGGAATCTATGAATTGGATGATGGAGAAGAATAGGCTTGAATACACCGCTAATGATCGCCGGGATTGTCCTGGTTCTGGCTGGAGTTGCAGCCGCCGTTCTATATCGACCTAAAAAGCAACGAAGGTTCGAATCCCTTTATACAGACGCTTTAAACGCCATTGTCCGTGGCGATTCTAAAACTGCCCTTAAACTTCTTCATGAAGTGGTCAAAAAAAATACTAATCATGTGGAAGCCTATTTGCAAATGGGAGAAATTCTACGGGAAGAAGGAAATGCTCACCAAGCAGTAAAAATTCATCAATCCCTGACCGTTCGGCCCAATTTGGAGAATCGGTTAAAAATGGATATTCATCGTTCCCTGGCATTGGATTATCTCCAGGTTAATCAATTAATCAAAGCAAAGCAGGAAGCGGAACTGATCCTGAAAATGGAGAAAAAAAATATCTGGGCACTGGAATTTCTCCTGGGGATCGCAGAGCAGGACAGCGATTGGATTCAAGCGGCAAAATTGGCACAAGAAATTCAAAAGATTACCCAACAAAAAGATCAAACAAGGTTGGCCAAATTTCAGGTATATGAAGGTCTTGACTTATTGGATAAGAATGATAAAAACAGGGCAAAAAAGTGTTTTCAGAAGGCCATTGAAATTGAAAGTACTTATGGCAGGGCTCATGAACTATTGGGTGACCTCTATGCGGAAGATCGGGACTTGATAAAGGCCATAGAGCAGTGGGAAAAATTTGCATTACTGGATATAGATAATGCTTCAAATGTTTTTACTAAAATTGAAACTGCCTTATACGATATGGGCCGTTATGGTGAAGTTGAAAAATTTTATAAGCGTTTATTGGATGCTAAACCTGACCATCTGGATGCCCTGACACGAATGGCCAATGTTCTGGAGGAAAAAGGCGATCGCCAAAAGGCTTTGGATTTAATTGATTCAGCATTGAAACAGTTTGATGATTCTGTTCATACACGATTAATGAAGTTGAAATTAAGTTTAACGGTGTCTCCTCCCCACGAATTATCCCGTCAGGTTGATAAAATAATAGAGCTCATTTCTGAAAAGAAGGAAAGAAATTAGATGATATGAAGTCACAGATTTCTTTTTTCCTTTTCACGACATTTCTATTTTCACAATCATTTGATTCCTATTTTCATTTATTAGATGAAGGAAGAATCGAGGAAGTAAAAGACCAGCTACCTGAATTACAATCCAAATATCCGTATGATCCGACTATTAAGTATTTAGAAATATTGGTGAATGATGATGGTGATTCTACTGTTCTTCAATTTAAACGGTATGTGGTTCAATACGCCAATAGTGATTATGCCGATGATGCAGAAATGAAAGTAGGGGAATATTTATATTCCCGGGGATTGTATGGCCAGTCGAGCCAGCAGTTAAAGAAAATACCGTTAAAATATCCAAAGAGTAGTCATATTCAACGGGCCGTCGATCTGATGGTCTTGAGTTTTGAAGCCACAGGAGAAGGAGACAGTATTCGCTATTATTTACAGAAATTCAAATCTATGTATCCGCGATTGAAGACCAGTCAATATAATGTTGATCTGCATTTGATTGAATTAAAGAAACCTCCATCTAATTCAGATAAAAAAATTAAAGCACAAATAACGGATAAGCGTTCTCATCCCTGGGTGGTTCAATTGGGTGCTTTTGGTAAATATGATAATGCAAAACGGTTAAAAACCATTGTATCAGGGTCTGGTTACCCTATTGATATAGTGGAGGTAATGTCCAATGGGAAACGCCTTCATGCGGTGAGGATTGTCCGATTTTCCAACGAGCAAGAAGCGGAAAAAGTGGGACGAGAAATCAAATCAACCTATGGCGTAAATTTCCGGGTATTGAAACGACCTTAAGCTGATATTTCATTGGGAATGATTAGGAGGCTGGTGCCCCTCGCGGTCTTCAAAACCGTTGTCCCC
>CAYXMX010000005.1:0-38633 GCA_964466265.1 uncultured bacterium
TACAAACTATTTCAACGCTTTATAAATTGATTGCCAGATTATTAACTTTTGTAAAAGCCTTCCTGCAAAAAATAATTTATGAGAAGAAATCCAAGCCTCAATACAAATAAAAAACCCCCGTCTGCCAGTTGGCGGACGGGGGTTTTTTATTTGTATTAAACAGAATGTTTAGAAGTTGATTGATATTCCAGCGTTAAATGAACGGGGGAGTCCTAGAAAAACTTCCGCTCTTTCAGCTGAGTGACTGTTGGTATCATTCCCATCAGCATCTTTGATTTTGAAACCATTGTATCTGCTGTTATCTGTTGCATCCTGAACAAAAACATCATCCATGACATTGAAGACATGAGCAAATATTTGTAGTCTGGTTCCACCCAAATCGACAGGGAGATCATAAGCAAAGTGAAGATCAACCTTGGAATATCCTGGAGCTTCCCAACTTTGACCGCGGTCAGCATAGGACATTTCTATGTCGCTTATTTTACCATCACCTTCCCCATTGTCATCCGTGCCTTTTTTACCATCGTCACCGTAATCATTTACCTGACGGCTGATTGGGTCCCAATTGGCAAAATGCTTTTCATAGGAATTATATACCGCTTGGATAGACATTCCTTTAATTGGAAACAAGGAAAGAGCAAAGACAGAACTTTGCTGTGGCATATCTCCAACCTTTAGTCCTTTAACTGCATAGACATATCCAGTGGAAAGACCGGTTTCCCTATCTTTGTAATCACCTTTGGCATCATCATCAAATTCCCATGTACCTGAAGAATAGGATGCATCCAATCGTACCATCGACATAGGCATAAAGGCGAGTTCAAGTTCTAATCCGGTGTGTGTTTGATCTAATCCCTTTAAGAATATAATATCAGTATCACCACTGGAACCTTGACCTGGATCCACATTGATTGTCACTGTTCGATCCAGCCATTTTGTGTTATAATAATTTGCTTTTAATGCCATTTTCCCATCTGAAGAACGATAATTCAAACCCATCTCGAAACTATTAAAAATTTCATTGGCCGGGTCTGTGGAAATTTTACCATTATTATCATCAATAACAGCATCCAGAATCGGAACTTTTTCTACTTTACCATAATTAGCAAAAACATCAATATCACTTGTGACGTGGTACATACCGCCTGCTTTGAATTGAGTACTGCTAGAAGGGTCAGGCGTTAGTTTTAATTCGCCATCAGATGTTGCACTATATCCATTCAAAAATGCATCAGGAATGCTATCATTATCCGTATCTTTATTATAATGATTTTTTGCCATAGCAAAATGATCTATGAAAGTGTATTCAATGGTTGAAAATCCAAACATACCGTAGGCAGAAAATAAACTGGTAGCATATTCAGCTTGGCCAAAGAAACCAATCCAGTCCACTGTATTGGTATTGTGGTAAGCGATAATATCGCCTAGCGTTTTTTTCTGTAAAGTGGAAGTGGTATCAAAATCATTACCGGTGTAGTTATAATATTTACCACCCATTAAATCGCGGACTTCACGGGCATGTTCAATTTCAGCTGTTCGCCAGTCAATGCCTCCCTGTAATTTTAAGGCATTACTGACATCATAGTTTAATTTTGAAATAGCACCCACCGTCCATTGGCGATTGATACTGTTTCTTAAAATGCCGACAGATTCACCGCCATCTGCATCTCGATCAATTGCTTTTGTATCCACATAAACGGTTGTATCTGATCCAGAATTATAATCGATCAGTGTATTCCAATCTCTGGTCCATGGAGAACCTCCGTAATAGTATTTGTAATTATCATCCCCAAGGTTTCCATCGATGTCCATAGTCGGAATTTTACCGTATGTACCGGTTCCACCACCTGATCCACCAGACCAATACAGAATAGTAGATAATCTCATTTGATCATTGAGTTTGAGAAACCAGTTAAGGTTCACAAGTGGTTTATGAAAAAAGTTTTCTCTTTCATTCAGAAAATTCGAATTATAACGATCTGCTTTTCCAGCGCCAAACATTCCACCAACACCATACATATACCAATATTGTTTTCCAGTATAAGATGAACTGATTGGAGACCAATTTTGGTTGAAAGTACGGCCCGCTATACTCCCAGCATCATTAGAAAATTTTGATGAATATTCTTCCCAGTCAGATTTGCCATCTTCATCGGTATCTTTTGCTTCCATCGCTTTTTTCCCAACAGTTTCAGCTGCAAAGTCCTTATCATAAGCCGCAATATTCTGTTTATAGAGACTCTGTCCATGCCGCTGGGGAGCTCCAATGGCGTAAAGTTCGAAACGATTTTTATCATCCATTTGGTAGCTGGCACCAAAATAGTATGCCCAGGCATCGGTCCATGTTTTATCGATGACACCGTCACCCGTTTTGCGGACAATTGTTGCGCTGAAAGCGTACTTATCAGCGATAAGCCCAGAGTTTAAATTAAGTGTCGTTTTAGCAAAATTACCCAAACCGACTTCACTTTTAAATTTTCCGCCGCTGGAATGAGCTGTCGGATCGGTAATAATATTCATGGTTCCGCCAATGGAGGGGGTTGCCAAGTTCACTGCACTTAATCCACGTTGCATCTGGATCGATGATGTGGCATCGCCAACACCATCCCAATTGGACCAATAGACCCAACCGTTTTCCATATCGTTTTGCGGTACACCATTGATCATTACGGAAACATTCCGTTGGTTAAAACCGCGAACGTTGATACGTGCATCCCCGGCGCCACCGCCTTGTTGGGTTGCATACACGCTGGGTGTAATATTCAATGCCATTGGAATATCTTGCGAACCGAGCCGGAAATCCATTTCAGATTTATCAACTTGCGAATAGGCAACGGGGGTATTCCTGGTTGCACGGGAAGCGAGTACTTCCAAAGCAGATAGTTGAATAGTTGAAGTTTCCAAAGTAAAATTAACTGTTGCGGCTGCGGTGGCACTCGCGCTGGTATAACCGATCATCGAGGCCGTGATGGTTGCGCCGGCAGGTACATTGGCGATAGAATAATTTCCACCAGCATCTGCGGCAGCTCCGAGGTCTGTTCCTTCTACAACCACATTTGCTCCAGGCAATGCATCACCGGTTCCGGCATCTGTTACTGTACCGGAAACAGTCATTTGGGCAAATAGGCTTAAAGGAAGAAGAAAAGACACAAGGAACATGAATGAATGTTTAAAACGATTCATTGAGTTCTCCTTGGTTGATTGTGTAAGTGTTTCAATGTTTTTGGTTTGAACGGCCTGGTATGTGGTATGTAGTTAATTACCATAGCACCGAGTACCATTTACCGTCCACTTATAACACCTGAATTTTCAGGATAATTATACTTTTAAGCAAGGAAATTTTAAGATTATTATCGATTGTTAATATTAGTTAATATTACAGTAAAAGACCATTTTGTTCCCAATCCAGATTAAACAGGAATTCAACAGTAAATAGTTTTAATAGGAACATTAATATTTGAATCATTCTATTGTGGGTGCTATTGGACTTCCCGCCTACATTGCATTACGGTGGGCAGGGAACCACTCACGTTTTTGAGTGGGCGATGGCAGGCTCGAACTGCCGACTTCTGCCGTGTGAGGACAGCGCTCTGACCAACTGAGCTAATCGCCCAAAACATTTTCAATTTATTTCTTGCGAAGTTGGTTAACCAGCTGCCTGTCCGCCGCCTGCCTGCCGAAACGTCAGTTCAGGCAGGAAATCACCGAGAGGTGATGCAGGAGGGAGCTAATCGCCCGAAAATTCTTTTAATAGATGGGTTATAGGAAGCAAATTTAGCCGTCTAAAAAACACATTCAAAGGAACATGAACGAAAAACAGAAGCAACTAAAAGAAACAGAAGTCGTAAATGATTTATTGCTGATCCAATGGTCCGATGAGACAGAATCAGCCATTTCCTTGAAACGATTACGGGATCATTGTCCTTGTGCCGGCTGTGCCGGTGAAAAAGATGCCCTGGGAAATAAGTACGTAGGTCCTCCACGAGAATTGACACCTCAGAGCTATCAATTGCAAGGAATTCAACCTGTGGGCTATTATGGATTGCGACCTTTCTGGTCTGATGGTCATGCAACGGGTATATACACTATTGAACAATTGCTAAAGCTGTCTGAATAAATTCTGTAAAAAAATTGTCGAATATTCCCATTTTCCAAATTACCAATGTTTTTAAAACCATCAACCATAAAGCAATTCTCAATCAGGTTAACCTGAATATTGGCCCACGTGAATTTTTTGGGATCGTTGGTCCATCGGGGAGCGGAAAGACGTCCTTACTCCGATTGTTAAATGGATTAGAGCACTACGATACTGGAAATATTGATTATAAAGGAAAACCGATCCGAATCAAAAATTGTTTAAGGTTAAGAGAAGAAGTGGGGATGGTATTCCAAAATCCAGCCATAATCAGCGAAACAGTCCGGGGAAATCTGCTCATTCGAAAAGAATGGGATCAGTCGTTTTCTGTCAGCGATACCGAGCTGTCTGATATTCTTGCCCAGGTTGAATTATCAAAAGAGTTGCTGGAAAAAGATGCACGTTCTTTATCCGGAGGTGAAAAGCAGCGGTTAGCGCTGGCGAGAACATTGTTAAATAAACCGGAAGTCCTACTCTTAGATGAACCGACGGCAAATTTGGATCCAAGACTGGGAGATCAAATTTTAAATATTATTAATCAACTTCGCCATCATATGAATGTGACGATTATTATGGTTAGCCACAATATTCGACAGATGATCAAATATTCTACCAAGGCAGCATTTTTAATCGACGGTAACATTATTGAAACAGGGAACAATCATATATTGACTAATCCAAAAACCGACATGGCCATTAACTTCTTAGGAAAAAATCAATAATGGAGCATTCCTTTTATATTATTTCATGGGAGGATGTTTTTGTTTCCCTGGCTTTGGTTGCATTATCTTTATTTCTGATTAAATGGTGGAGGATCGGTCTGGAAAAAACCGTATTGATTGGAACCATCCGGGCGTTTATTCAATTATCCATCATGGGGTATGTTCTCACCTTCTTTTTTGGACAGGATCATTGGCTTTTTTTAGTTTGTTTGATTATTCTGATGATATTTTTTGCCAGCTACGAAGCCAAAAAACGATTGGATATTCCAATCAAGGGGTATTTTGCAATGACAGCCATGAGTATGTTGGTCACAGTCATTATTGTTCTTGGAACCATTATAAAATTTATTTTGGATGTGGACCCCTGGTACTATCCTTATGCGATGATTCCCCTGGCGGGAATGATCATTGGAAATGGATTGAACTCTACCACGTTGACGACAAACAGATTATTGGGAGAGATGCAGCATAGGGAAAATGAAATTGAAACATTATTAGCATTAGGCGCCCCGCCACGAGCCGCGGTTGATCGAGGGATCAGAGAAGCGATTAAAGCGGCACTTATTCCCAATATTAATGGTCTTATGCTTGTGGGATTGGTACAAATTCCGGGAGTAATGACCGGTCAAATTCTTGCCGGAATTGACCCATTGATTGCTGTTCGTTATCAAATCATGATTATGTATATGTGGCTTACGACAGCGACTCTGGCAAATATTCTGACTCAGGGGTTGGTTTATCGGAAATTTTTTACGCATAATTTGCAGTTCAACAAGGAAATGTTCAGAATGAGACATCATCATTCGCAGAAATAAAAGGGTAGAACCGTTGGTTTTGGCTAACAGAGTCAAGGATTAAAGTGGTGTGTGGGACAGGACAATACCTTAGAGTGCTTTTTAATGATTTATTTGACTAAATGAATTGTTATAAAGTGATCATTACCCTATATTTCTTTAACCAGAATGAGGTAACTAATGTTAATAATCAACAAAACCAACTGGGCCGGTATGATGGCATTATGCTTTTGTCTCATTCCTCTTACTGCCCAGGAGCATCCAAAAGAACATCCGTCTCAAAGTCAAACAGAACATCCGGCCGAGCACCCTAAGGAACACCCTGCAGAGGTCAGCGCAACCCCCTTAACGAAAGAGGCCTTAGCAAAATCGGTAGAAGATTATATTCAGTCCCAGTCAGATGAAAATGAAAAATTCGTTGTGAAAGATCCAAAAACAGGGGAAAACCTTAAACTGACTTTAATCAGAGTTCATAAAGATCGCCTGTCGGGAGTCGGAGACGATTTATACTTTGCCTGTGCTGATTTTAAAGCTGATAATGGAAAGGTTTATGACTTAGATGTATTTATGGAAGGAGAATCTGTTGAAGATATTGCCTTTAATACATTCTCTGTCCATAAAGAAAACAGTGTGGAGCGATATGGCTGGGCTGAAGAAAACGGCGTATGGAAAAAGGTGAAACAGGAACCGGATCAAACACCTGAATAAACCCGGCTAGTCCAGGACAGCATAGCTAAACTTGGTGACCACTCCTTTTGAAACAATATCATTTATTTTCACATAGGGATAAATAGAAAAGTTAACCATATCATTTGAGCCTCCTCCCGGCAGTGGAATATCTCTGCCCACAGTGAATTTCACACGGCGATTGTCCAAACGGCCAAAGTAGTAGTTTTCCTGATCGGGATTATTGTCTGCATTTGAAATATCCACCGGAATCCAGTTTTTGCCGTCCGGGGAAAACTCAGTCCAGCAATGGTACCCCGTCACAGGTCCCGATGACCCATTAGGAATCGGAAAACCTATGTTAAAACGAGCCGGAATATTCTGGAGCCGCACCAGGGCATTGAATAAACTATGATAATCTGTGCAGTTACCTTTTCCAATATTACAGGCATAAACTGCATCACCTAATCCCCAGCCTTTTCCCGATTTATCATATTGCATATGATTCAATATGATTCCATAAATGTTACGGGGACTCCTGTCACTACTCTCTGAAAGGGAGTCCATCAAAGAGTAATCATCCGGGTTCAATGGCACTTTTCTATATGGCTGTAAGAATAAATCAGGAATTTCATCCTCTGAATTATTTTGATAAGCCGATGCTTCTAATCGGTGAATCCTGAAAAGAAGCATTATGGAATCTGTCCCGGCAAAGTTGATGGGTGGTACATGCAGAAATAAATTATGATATATTGAATCGGTTTCCATGCGGTAGGATAATGGTGTGTCAATCGACAATATATCCACTGTTTGAAATGGTCCATTTTGCGGGATGGGTATCCAGGCTTCCATTTCCCCTGATTGATTAAAAACCACTTTATATTCAAATTCAAAACGGAACGTATCGTTTTCTTTTGCCCCACAGGAAAAAAAGTGAAAACTGAAGACAGCCAATAAAAATACGGTCATTATAACAAGGATATTTCGGTTCATATTTTTGATTTGATTATTTTACTTTTCCCTGGGCTGCCACCGCGGCGGCTTTTCTTGCAATTTCATCCTGGTCTCCAAGGTAATAGTGTTTGATTGGTTTCAGGTTTTCCCTCAATTCATAGACGAGTGGAACACCGGTTGGAATATTTAAACCAACAATGTCTTCATCGGAAATATTATCTAAAAATTTAACCAGGGCACGGAGAGAATTTCCGTGGGCCACAATGAGAACCCTCTTTCCTGATTTTACATCAAGGGAAATGTGATCAAACCATAATGGTAAGAATCTATCCACCGTATCTTTTAAACATTCCGATGACGGAAGAATGTTGGGATCCACTGTTTGATATCGCTGATCAAACCGAGGGTGCCGTTCGTCATCAAGGTCTAAGGCTGGAGGTGGCGTGCTGTAACTTCTGCGCCAGAGTTGAACTTGCTCTTCTCCGTATTTTTTGGCCGTTTCTGCTTTGTTGAATCCTTGAAGCGCTCCATAGTGCCGTTCATTTAACCGCCAGTCATAGATAACGGGAATATCCGAAATACCCATTGCATTCAGACCTAATTCCATCGTGCGTATGGCCCGTGTCAACAGGGACGTATATATGATATCAAATTCAAACGCTTCTTTTTTCATGAGAAGTCCAGATAACCTTGCTTCTGATTCTCCCTTGGGTGTTAAGTCAACATCTGTCCACCCGGTAAACCGATTTTCAAGGTTCCACTGGCTTTCTCCATGGCGTAGTAACACAAGCTTAAACATGATCAAACCTTTCAATTGTTAGAATAATCATTGTTGGAAATTCGCCTTTTTAAGTAAAGGGATCAAAACAATACTGTAAATTTTATCGTAAAAAACGGTGAATAAATGAATAAAGTTGCTGTAAATGACTTTGTAAAAAGACAGGTAAAAGGTTCGGGAAAGACTTATTCTCCTGATTGGTCCTTTGAGGAAATCGCTGAACATGCGGAAGAGCAAATGGCACTGGGGAATTTCTATGAAGGATATCGTGAGTGTGTTCGCATTGTGCGGGGATCGCCGGGAATGGTTAAACATTTCTACTGTCCATTGGCCAGAATAGACGAAAACTCAACACTGAAAGCTGAGATCGTCAAACGAAGACAGAATGAAGAACCTTATATCCAAATCCGTGTGATCGATACCGATCCCATCCCGTCGGGAAAAGTGGAATTCATTCTGTATCGTCATGATCTATTGAAAGAGAACAACGAGAATACGACTGAAAGCGAATGGGAGCTCATCAGCATTCATTCTCTTCCTGAGGGACTGGATACATTACCCATGGGTCCCGTAACCATGATGCGAAACCAGTTGGAATTACCGGGGGGAACCCACGCTCATTATTCTTCTGAAGAATGGGCGGAATCCGTGTTCTTCTGGCAGCAATTTGCTCCAGTTTCAAATTCGGAAGAAAAATAAAAGGGTATCTTTAACCTCCTTGGCCCATTCCTCCTCAGAATGTCCTTCTCCGGGGTAAACTTGATAATAATAATCCATATTTTGTTTATAGCCCTTCCTGTTTAAGGATTGGACCATCTTTGTTATGGATGGTTGAAGCTTGGATTCCAGAGCTTCCGTTCCGTTTTGAATCGTCCATTTGCACTGCGGTTTATATTTAGATTTTTTTACCCGTTTGACTATTTCATTTCTATCCACTAAAAATGCAGGTGAAAGACACCCGGCCATGGAAAAGGTTTCAGGGTACTTCCAGCCCAGATGAAAAGAAATGAGACCCCCCATTGAAGAACCCAGAACAGCCGTATATTCACGCTCTGGTCTCGTACGGTAAGTTTGATCAATCCATGGTTTGAGAGTTTCGACTAAAAAATCGGCATAGTCATTTCCCTGATGTTTTGGACTGTATTCCGCTGTTCTGTCTTCGCCATGATAAACGGCAACCATGATGATTTCTTCTATCTTTTGTTCTTTGATTAATGCGGTAACGGTTTCATCTAATCTCCATTCCTGGCCGGATAGAGAAAGAGTGGAGGTGAATACGTTTTGCCCATCATTCAAATACAGGACCGGATACCGTTTATTAATCTGTGTTTTATACGAAGGGGGAAACCAAACCAGAACCGTTCGATTATTATCCAGTTGTGGCGAATACACATTTTCATGAATGATCAAATCACCCGTTATTTGATTCCATGGGAATTTTCGCCAATCTTTCCAGGAAAGGATGGTGAAATGGACCGTATCTTGGTCCCCAATATGAATAGAATGATTTTGAGGAACAGATAAATGTTCATTCAGCGCTTCTTTCGCCCAACTCCCCCGGGTAAACTTGAACTCAATGCGTTGGTTTTTGGGTAATCTGACCGTTGTGATAAATAAAGAATCATTGATTGAATATAGTTTTACTGCTTTAGGGTGGTCCCAATTGCCGAGCTTCTTATGATCGCCAATGAGGTAGACATGGTCGGTAGAATCGGGAACGGTTACCAGAAAAGTGACCGGTTGTAATTGAGATAATACCAATGAAGGAAAAATCAACCAACACAGGGATCTCTTATACATCAGTGGTAAATACGCACACGCTGAAGATCAAAAGAATAATTATTGTAAGGCTCAAAGGAATCATTATCACCTGGCGAATTAACCATTACGTAAAAATATTCATTATCCTGATCAATTAATAAGCACCGTTCTTTCAAGTTTCCTGCCACCAAATAGTAATTTTTCTCTAACTTTGTTCGGGCATCGAACTCCACCACAAAAATACCATTTTTATCTGCATCGGTTGGCGCCACAAAAATACGGTCGTTGTCAGAACTGACCGCCACAGCCATTCCGGGAGATTTTACCTTAAACTGTCCCATAAATGTTAGCGTTTCTGCATGGTATGCATAAACACTGTTGACGCTTGAGCGGTCATTAGGATTGGTCAGGCACAAAAATAATGTATGATAGTCCGGACTCATAATAAAATGATTAATCTTAGCAGAAAATCCGTATGGATCCGCCACATAAGGTTCTAATGATGCATATTCATTTGATATGTCATATTTTTTCACGGAAGCACCGGAAGCAACAAAGACAATGCTATCGGTCTGATTAACCATTAATTCCCCGTTCAATATGGACTGGCTTGTTTCCTGAGCGGTGCCCAAATCATACGCAACCACTGTGGGATCAGTCATGGATGAAATGAGAAGACGATGATTATTGGCATAAACAATATCGTTCATATTCATCAGAGATACAGAAAAATGATCTGAAATGGAAAATGAATCCAGAGACACTATATAAATAGTACTCTCTCCTTCCAGAGCAATGGCCAGGGAGGATTGGTCAGGAGAAAGGTCCAGAGCAATGGGGTGGGAGCCGAGAATCAATTCATTCTCCAGAACCATTTTATGATTAATGTTAATTTTCAACAGTGAATTATTATTGTAATCACATAAATATAGATAGACACCCTCAGGCCCCAACACCATGTCGGAAATATTTTTACCCAGCGTTAATATATCAAAAGGTTGAATTTCAAAATAGATATTGGGCTGTTCACTGTCTGTATATAAAGAACAGGAAGTTGAAAAAATCAATAGAAGGAGAATAATTTTTTTCATTGCAAAGTAAACCGGTAAAGAGTTCCCAATTGAATAGAATAAGATGAAGTGAGTTGACTTTCATTCAAATTCTGATACACAGGCATTTGGATAATGAGTTCGAAATCAAAATCGTCCTGGACCTTTATGCCGAGTTTTGTACTAAAAAAGAAACTTTTTCCTCCCCGGTCCCGGGCAATTTTCCCATATTCGTAGGTATCCCGGGTGGTGAATAAATAATACAATTGAACACCGCCAAAATATAGGTCTGATCCAATATAATCCAGATTCATTAACAGATGGAGTTCATGACCATATTGATATCCATAAATATTTTCCTGTGTAGATATTCGGGTAAAAACACCCGATGATAACATAAAAGATCCCATCGGTTCATTGGTAAAAATGGATAAAACAGGATCAACGCTCCCAGAGCCAATCTGTAAATTATCAGAAATTCTGGATTTATATTTATCCACCGCATTGATTTTTCCGTTGGCCAGTTTAATCCCCGCTCCCAGAAGGAGTGGAAAATGGTTTTTAAAAGGGGTGAATTGGTAGCTCATTTGTAAGATAATATCACCAACGCCATAGGCTTCTCTGGAATATAATCCTCCACCGTATTGGTTGGAATTTTGCCCCCGGAATAATACTTTTTCATTCAGAACATAGCGGTAAGGAATAAAAGCTGAAAATGTTAATCCTTCGGAAATTCCAGCATTAAAAATCAGTGTGGTGGTACTATTGTCAGTGCGTTCTTTATTATAATTGGGAATCGCTTTCTTCCCATAAATGGGTTTGGATAAATATTCATGCTCGTAGGCAAAACCGATGGAAATTTGATTTTTTTCTGCAGAACTGTATTTTAGTAAACTTCCGCCCGGAAGAATCGGGCGTCTTCAGCTGATTCCGCCCTGGGCATAGGATGCAGAGGACAGAAAAATAAGGAATAAAGCCATCATTGATAATCGAAAATATTTCATTTTTCTTTCAACTTTTTTAATATTTTTTTATAGGACCGAATGGATTTATATCCCTGAAATATCATTTGTTTATTTGGGTCCAGGATGACCACCGTTGGGGTGGCTTTTGCATCAAACTCGTTAAATATTTGACCTGTATAATCAATGAAAGTATTCAGGGAATATTCCTGCTCTGATAAAAATGAATTAACTTGATCCGTCGTATTTGGATAAGCAATGGGCAATATGTTTACGTCGGATTCTTCCTGAAAAAATGTTACCATTTTGGGGAGTTCTTTCCTGCAGACATGACACCAGGTTGCCCATAAATAAATAAAGGTGGGTTGTTGAGGATTAATGATTTGATTTAAGGCGAGGGTATCCTGGTTCAAGTCGACAACCTGTAGGTTTTCGACATCTATTCCTTGACAAACGGTGGCAAGAAACCCAATAATAATCAGACATTTAATCATATGTTTTTAATCGGTGTTTTTCCGAGGGAAAACCTCTTTTAAAATTTACGGATAATCCTCCAATTCTACCACAATCAAACCATGAATAAATTGATTAATTATATGTAATTTATTCTTCAGTATGAAACTATTTAATTTCATGGGAATCCTCCTCTTCATGACCGCCGTCAACGGGCAGATATTTTTTTCCAATGTGACCGGTGAGGCGGGAATGGATTATAATATTTCCGGTGAAGGAGTCTGTATTTTTGATTATGATAATGATGGACTTGAGGATGTGTTTATTTGTGACCGGAATAATGGCTCCAACCTGTTATTCCATAATCTGGGAAATATGGAATTTGAAGAAGTGTCTTTTGCCGTGGGAATCACTATTAGCTCTGACACCAGATTGGTCCTGGCGGGGGATTACACCAATGATGGCTGGCTGGATTTATTTATTGGTGTTTTATCCGGGAACAGTGTTTTGTACAAAAATAACGGCGATGGAACATTCAGCGATGGAACGAATGAGTCAGGGATTGTCACCAGCGGTGGGATTCGGGGCGGAGCCTGGAATGATGTGGATAGTGACGGATGGATTGATTTATATGTGGGAAGGCTTACGGAACCTAACTACCTTTTCAAGAATAACGGAGACGGAACATTTACCGATATTGCCGAAAGTATTAATGCCGCCGGACCCCAGAGTAACGGCTTGGTAATGGGACTTGGATTTTTTGACTATAATCATGATGGGAATGATGATATTTTTATGGCTCAGGATAACAATCGGGGAAATATTCTTCTTCAAAAAGAAAATAACGGAACATTTGCTGATGTATCTGCCCAGACAGGCGTTATGCTGCCGGTGATGGGAATGGGGGTTGCTTTCGGTGATTTTAACCGGGATGGCTGGACAGATGTTTATACATCCAACCTTTATGAAAATTCATTGCTGGTCAATTCCCCGGAGGGACATTTTGATGATATTGCCACTCAGGCCGGGGTGGGAGATACCCCTGGAAGCATGGCCTGGGGGACCTTCTTCTTTGATTCGGATAATGACGGTTGGCTGGATATATTTAATAATAATCAATCTGGATTTGGGAATATTCCCAATTCATTATTTCATAACCTGGGGAATGGATCCTTTGAGGATCTGAGTGAGGCTTCAGGGTTACAAAGCTATAACGAGGGGATCGGATGCGCCTATGGCGATCTGGATAACGATGGGGATCTGGATATGGTAGCGGCCGGTCATTCTTCGGTGGAAGGTTCAATCTTATTATATCGGAATGATTCTCAATCCACCAACCATTGGGTTCAATTTTCATTACAATCAACGGTGGGAGATCCCTTTGCTATCGGGGCGAAAATAACGCTGTTTTCTCCCGGGGGATTACAGTCCTCTCAGGTGGCGGCAGGAAATGGCTATTGCTCACAAAATACATTCAGGCAGCATTTTGGTCTGGGGAATGATAGTGTCGATTCTCTTGTGGTTCGATGGCCAAATGGAGACAGAGAAATATGGATGATTCCAGAAGTCAACCAACGATACTTACTGGTTCAGAGAACAGGAAGTGCCACACCCTTGGCCATTGACTCTCCGATGGCAAAAGAATTTACCCTTTCTCTGAATATTTACCCGAATCCATTCAATCCGGTGACGGCCATCCGTATTAAAGGATTGGAAACAGGGGAAAAAACTTCTGTAACAATATATAATATTTCCGGACGGCTGGTCGAAAGTTTCATAATCGGCAAAGGGATCGGGGGAGTGGGTGAAGTGAGCTGGAACGCTGAGGGTTTCCCCAGCGGAATTTATCTGGTAAAGGTTCAATCCAAAAATCGTTCTTTGGTGAAAAAATGTATTCTGACTAAATAATTTTCCATTTATCCATCGTCCAAAACAAAATGGATTGAATCATAAAAAAGGGGTCTTTTTAAGACCCCTTTTTTACGGTTAATGCCAGTAAGGAATTACTTGATAAATGTCATTTTC
The DNA here is from genome assembly GCA_964466265.1 of uncultured bacterium. Lineage (GTDB taxonomy): Bacteria > Fidelibacterota > Marinisomatia > Marinisomatales > TCS55 > JADFRD01. Next base: position 14,300 of record CAYXMX010000005.1, read on the forward strand.
TTAATCTGTCTGAACTGATTCCCAGCCTGTAATTCATAAAAGTAAATACCACTAGCAAGGGTATTTCCCATTTGATCCTGGCCATTCCAACGAGCATTGTAAGTCCCGGCATTCAGCAGGCCCTCATTGAGTGTGGCTACTTTTTGACCCAACACATTGTAGATGTTAATTTGAACATCCAATGCGATGGGTATGCTGAATGCAATGTTTGTGGTGGGATTAAATGGATTTGGATAGTTATCTGCCAGGTTAAACTTATCCGGAATCACGTCACTGATTATTTCCAGAGAGATACAAACGCCAGACGGATCATATTCTTCCAAGGGTAATGGAGGATCTATTTGCCAACTGTCTTGGGGAAAAGAGTAATCTTCCCAGGCACATCCCCGATCTAAATTGGCATGATAATAACGGGCGCGAAAGCGACCCAATCCAAAACCGCCCCCTTCTTCCAAGTCCACATTGGCAGACACATCATGGAATCCCCACGTGTAAATCATATGCCAGGGAAGGGGTCCGACAAAGTCAACGGTCACCGAATAAGTTCCATCGCCATTGGCCGTAGCGCTATGTTTAGAATTATCGCCAAACCCCTGGAGATAATTCAACCATTTGTCCTTGAGGACTAAGAAGACAGAATCTTCCGCTGCATTGAAACCATCATCTGATGCCGTGGCCATGTCAACGGAATAGGTCAATGAAACATCTGTTCCCACAGGAACCACCGCTCCTGCCGGGAGATCGTAATAACCTGCAAGAGGTAATTCCAGTAAGCCGGTTCCATCGTCTTCCCCTAATTGGAAGATGCGATTGGATCCGCCAAACTGAGGTGAATCTTCCCATCCCATATCTCCATACATTGGACCATATTCTGATTCAAATAAGGCGAGAGACGAGGAGTCATGTTGCAAATAGAATTTGTATTCATTATCCCGGTCCGGTAAATCCGTCAGCGTCGCCGCTAGGCTAAATAAGTTTGTTCCCGGAACCCGAGTCATTTCACAATCTTCTGGAGTGTCACAATTCCAACCGTTAAACCCACCTCTGACTTCCATAATATCTCCACGGGAGACACTAAACAGGGGCATACCTGTTGCACCGTCTTCATCCAGCCATTCGGTCATATCCACGGAAAAGACCACTGTCTTGGTAACCGGATTCACTGTGGTGGGTGGCTCATTATCAAAATAAGCAAACGCCAGGGTGGTATCACTGGTTACATTGGCACTCCGGTTCTCAATGCTTTCCCAGCCGCCGGAGCCGTTTTGAAATTTATATTCCACGGCAGCGCCGGTGGCTGCGAATGAATATTGACCCGACCAAAATTCAGAAGTTCCTTCCCGGGTCAGGGGTTCTCCTGACCAGCCATTCATGGTACCGGCAATGTACATGGTACTGTCTGCATAACCCACAATTCCAGCTGTGCTGACTCTAAACCATACATCCACACTGTCGGTCTCTGTGTAGGGTGGCGTGGTACCGCTTTCCCAATAATCCTGAGGTAAACTGACATCAGCTGTCGCTCCAGCCAGAGAGAATAATCGGTTATCGGTGGATTCCCAATTGTCATTTCCCAGGGCATCTATCATCACATATTTATATTCATAATCAGCAATGGCAAGGGGGGCGGTGGTGGTATATGTCCAGTAATCACCTCCCACATTCGTCATTTGCCAATCCGACCCTGCCCAACCGTTCAGACTTCCCCGAATCACCAGTGTTTCAGTGGAATCGGTAAAACCGGCTGCGGTGGAAGTATTTAAATTAAAAGTGACATTGACAGGGGATAAATTAGTGGGCGGTGTATTGTTCCAGTAGACAAAAGCCAATGTGGTGTCACGAGTCACGATTGCTGACCGGTTACTGACCCCTTCCCAGCCTCCATCTCCGTGTAAAAATTTGTATTCAACGGTATCCCCTGTGGCGGCAAATGAATATTGACCAGACCAGAAGGTTGAATCCCCTTCAGGGGTTAATGGTTCTCCGGACCAGCCATTCATGGTTCCGGCAATATACATGGTGGCACCGGCGTAATCGGCAATGCCGGCAGTGCTAACTCTAAACCAAACATCGACACTATCCGTTTCAGTATAAGGAGGCGTGGTTCCATTTTCCCAGAAATCTACCGGAAGGTCCGCAGGCCCGGAAACCGATAAGGCCCGGTTGCCGGTGGATTCCCAGTGTTCACCTGCATCATCCACCATCACATATTTGAATTCGTAAGTTCCGGCGGCAAGACTATCGGAAGTAAATGTCCAGTAATCCCCCCCGACATTGGTCATCTGCCAGTCCGATCCTGCCCAGCCATTAAAACTTCCCCGAATCAGCAGGGTACTGGTGGAATCGGTAAACCCGGATCCTGTAGAAGTATTCAGGGTAAAAGTTACACTGGATGGAGTCACATCGGTTGGTGGCTGATTGTTGAAATAGACAAAAGCCAACGTCGTATCGCTGGTGACATTTGCCGTTCGGTTACCGGTGCTTTCCCAGCCCCCGGCACCATTTTGATATTTGTATTCCACTGCTGCCCCTGTGGCGGCGAATGAATATTGACCCGACCAAAATTCAGAAGTTCCTTCCTGGGTGAGCGGTTCTCCTGACCAGCCATTCATGGTACCGGCAATATACATGGTACTATCGGCATAGTCGGTAATTCCAGCTGTACTAATTCTGAACCATACATCCACACTATCGGTTGCGGTATAGGGCGGTGTGGTTCCGTTTTCCCAGTAATCCAGAGGTAAATCAACGGTTCCGGTGACCGTAATTGTCCGGTTGCCGGTGGATTCCCAGGTATCGCCTGACCCATCGGACATGACATATTTAAACTCGTAAGTTCCGTCAGTCAGGGTGTCGGACGTATAGGACCAATAGTCTCCCCCGACGTTGGTCATTTGCCAGTCCGACCCTGCCCAGCCATTAAAGCTTCCACGAATCAGCAGTGTACTGGTGGAATCGGTAAACCCGGCAGCCGTGGAAGTATTTAAGTTAAACGTAACGCTTGCCTGAGTGAAAGACACTGAAAACGTTAGTAAGAATAAACATACTATAAATTTTTTCATAGTTACTCCTTTATGAAATAATTGAAATGTTGAATTTTTGGAATAGTAACTCACTCTTGAGTCACTCTAAATTTGAAGACAATTTATTGAATATTCAAGGAATTAATTTTTTGAATTAATAAGAAATATGAATACTAACCTGATGGAGGTCTTTCAGATGGGAAAAGGTCTCAAAACTATAATTAATATGGACTTCTTTGCTAAAAATTCCGGGAGTATTGATTCCGCAACCTAAAGAAAACTCCTTTTCCCTGTCGCTCATAAAAAGAGAATTGGCCCCGGCTCTGATGACCAGTAACTCTTTGAATATTCCCATTTCAGCACCGAGGTTGAAATACATGGAATTATCATTGGGATTATTGGCATCGATTGCCCAGGTCAGGCGCCCCAGGTTTCCCATGGAAATATCATTAGATATTCCGACTCTTAGCACCAGCGGAAGGTCAAAATAATCTGTCGATAAATATCCGGTAACACTTTCATTATTTCCATTAATGGTTGCATCAATATCCACCGGAACCAACAAATCATCGCCGGTCATTTTCATTTTAGGGCCAAAATTGCTGATGCTGGTACCCAGTCGAAAGCCATAGGGAGTTTTAAAAAGTGTTCCCACGTCCATGGCGGCCCCTTTTGCAGAATTGTTGGCAATGATTTCTTGAATATATTTAAGGTTAAATCCAATGGAAAATCGATCAGTAAGGTTCATGGCATAGGTCACCCCCACCGCATAATCAGCCGCCGAAAAGGTTTCACCCGTCTCTTCGTTTCCGTATCGGGTTACCTCCATATCCCCCATGGTAATGGAGGTAAGATTGAAGCCAATGTAATTTCCGTTGAAGGGAAGGGTCACTCCGAAATAATCAAATGCAATATCAGCAATCCAGTTAGAGTGATTGAAATAAACATCTCTTGTTTTATGAAAACTCAATCCGGCGGGATTCCAGTACATGGCAGAGGCATCGCTGGCAATGGAGGTAAAGGCTCCCCCCATTCCCACTGCTTGAGAACCAACATTGATTGAAAGGAATTTGGCGGCGGTGGTGCCCGTTTTATCCACGGCGGATGATGGTGAAAGCATCATCATTATGAGCAGAAAAATTTTAGGTATATTTCTCATTTTACAATGGCAAACTTTCCAATTTTTTCACCGATTCCCGGTGCCTCGATATGATAAATATAGATGCCATAAGAAGCAGTTAAATTGTCTTTGGTGAGTAAATCCCATTTCCCGGTGCCGAAATCAATGGGGGAAGAATGGTCAATGGTTTTCACCAGTTCACCCGATATGGTGTATATACGAATGGTACATTCTTTGGGCAAATACCTGAATTGAATTTCTCTGGGTCCCCGGCCGGAAGTGAATGTATTTTGCCCTTCAAAGGCATTGGCGCCAAAATAGGGATTGGGGACCACTTTAATTTTCTGTAAATCTTTTTTCGCCTGGAGAGGATCCACTGTGGCGGCAATCGTGGTGAACTGGTACATATCTTCCCTAAGGAATGGCTTTTCAATAATGATATTGGCTGTGTCGCCAGGTTGAGGCTCGCTATAAATCAATTCATTATCAAAGGGATGTAAATTAAGACTGAACGACCAGGAAGGCGCCGGGTTGCCGTCGCTGTCTTCGTAGTCCATAAAGACAATCCAATCACTCTCGCGGTTACCATCTGCATTAAAAAAGCCATCGGCGGCTCCGATGGGAATCACATCAATAAATCCAATGGGAATATCCACCCAGTCGATGTTATCATCCCCCGTGAGCGATTCTCGTCTCTGGGCTTTGAAGTTCACGGGCCTGGCGGGATATAAAAACCCGGGGAAACAAGTGGTCGAATTGGGAAGGTTGCGCATACATAAATCAATGGTCGAATCAGACTGCTCTTCCGAAAATATAATACGGTAATCGTAAGGCAGCTTGGTTCCCACCACATTAAAAGTAGCATATCGAAGTACATTAAATGTCCAAAGACTGTCCCGAGACCAGGCAGATTTATTTTCATTAAAGGTTAAATCATCAATATTATGAAAGGCCAGTCTGAAACCATCCATGACCGGTCCATCCGTTACCGGTAATAAGTGCTCGTTATGAATCAGTGTATCCGGATTATGAGAAAGGGACACATCCACCAGATAATAGGATTTAGTTGTAATTGTATCGTAACCTGCCAGCCCCTGCTGGTTGGGCAAGATGGTATCTTCAAAAGTAATCTGATATGCGTGAGCATCTTTCATCTCCATGGGATCGATTATGTCAAGATAGATTTCACCGCTGGATGTTCCGGCGATATGTTGAATGGCTTCCCCTTCAAAATGGGCATCCACATAACCGGCGGAGGGAGGGGATGGGGTCACGGCCACCACATTGGATCCCAGCTCTATCACTCCGGTGAGAGAATTCACCCTGAGCTTCATGGGAGAATCGCTCGGAATAATGTTATTGGTCAAATCGCCGCCATAGTCATAAGAAACAACGGCATAATAGTATTGTTGACCATTGACCACATTTTCATCTACATAGGAATGCGCTAAGCCCGTTTCGTCCCCCAGGTAAAACTTAATGCCGTTGAGATCAACGGGATGCCAGCCCCTTTTGCCATCGATCAAATCCCACTGCGCTTTATGACTGTCTTGTGAATAAGGCTCTAAAAAGGACAGATTTCCTTCTCCATCTGTGATAGTGTAAGCATCATTAAACTCAAAGTCGGTTGCCCGGTATATTTTATACCCTTCAAAGTCATGAAGATCCACTCCATGGGTTATTTCACCCATATATTTATCGACAGACTCCTCGGCGCTATTGTCCCAGTACAAGGTCACTTTGCCGTTGCCCGTCACCGCAGAAACCACCGGGGGATCCGGTGCTTTGGCAAACTGGTAATCAAAATCATAGGTGGTCTGAGCCACCGCTTTATTTCTTAATGCATCCGCCTCATCATTTCCCAAAGTCACCACCATGGCGATTCGTTCGGTCTGGCCGGCCTGGAGCGGGAAAAAGCCAGAAGTCACAAATAAGTCATAATCTCCCGGAGGCTGACCCCCGGCGGGCGGTTGCCAGTAGCTTCCGGGTGTCATGTAAAACAGCCATAAATAATTATCACTTGTGACTGGAATGGACCCGGCCGGATCGTACCCGACAGCTGTTAATCCCATTTGATCGGATTCGGAAACATCTGTTTTATCAATATTCGGTTCGCCGGGAAATCCGGTGCCGGATCCGGAAGTGGGTTTTTGATCTCCCACCCCTGCCCCCATTCCACCTGATTCATCTCCATTGATTCCCAAATCATCACTCAATTCCCAATCGCCGTCATTGTCGATAAAGTCATCTCTCGATTCATCAATCATTTCGTCGATGCCTTCGTCAATCCCTTCGTCCACGGCTCCGTCACCGTCATTGTCCATTCCGTCTGCGTAGGGCTTGCCGATATCCTCCACATTCACATCGTATAAAATGATGTTTGTATTGGGAACCCTGAAGCGACGCCAGGGATCGCCGGCGGCGGCAAGAACCATGGCCGTATCGACCAGAGGAGAATGAACATCGGCCCCCAGACCCATGGGATATTCAAGTAAATAAGGGTTTTCAGAATCGGCATTGTTGTCGATTCCATCTGCATAATAAAGATCCAAGTCTGACTCATCCAGACCGATGAGATGAATGATTGAATCTTGTATTTCATCGGACACATCTGGCCAAATCCCCCAGGGGTCGGACTGGGCGGCATTAATCATGTCTAAAGTTACCCTGGGGCTTCCGCTCTCTCCGTCACCGTCATTATCGATTCTGTCTGCGTAGGTGACTCCCGACTGATTTCCGAAGGGAACATGGGTCATATTTTCGTCCACCAAACCGTTATGATTATCATCAATGGCATTGCCCAATATTTCATCTTGAATCATTATTTCCTGGATAATGGGTCCGTTGTCTTCTCCGTCACCATCATTATCAATCCGATCGGTATTGTTTCCGGGAGTCTCAATAAAAGACGTGGCAGCCACCCCCACCGGATCGGTTCCGAACGCCGCATTGCCGATGCCGTCGCTGTCCATGGACCAGGCCACATCATATATTAAATCAAAGTCTGGTGTATCATCCCCGCTGTCGCCGTCTCCCCCCACCAGGTCGGCCAGCCAGAGAGAAAAAGAAACTTTTTCATAATCATAGGAACCATCATTGGTGATTTCATGAAGGATAAAAACCACATCTTCAATGAGGATTTGTTTCCATTCCATGATTCGAACACCGGCTAGTAATCCGGCACCTTTTCGACTGAAATCTGTTGTATCCGGAGAGTAGGGAACCCCGGTAATGAAATTCCGGTCATCGGAAGTTTTATAGTACATTTCCTGTTGGGCATTAAATTGATTTTTTCCAAAATACCCGTTCCAGGCTCCAGCCCAACCGGGATCATTATTATCATTCGTTTTATCCGGCCAGGAGGGGGGCCAGGAAGTGCGATCATCACTGATGGCAATTTTCTGGGAATTGGGGTTCAGGTAACCGGGCACCGGTTCCCATGTCATGGAATTTCCCGACTGATCCGAGCGGAAGGGAATCGTAACCAACGGTCTGATTTCACCGGAGTTTGTCTGGACTTCTGCCCCCACCGCCAGGGCAGTCATGGCAATATAATTCCGGTTGGAATTCACGGGCCATTCGTAAGGGATTTCCCCCGGGTTGGCTCCGGTGCGTCCCGTAATACCAAAATTAAAAATGGTGGTTCTGACTTTATTCACATCAATGTTGGTGGACCGGCGAAAATTGGGGTCTCCCCGTTCATCAGATTGAGCCAGCAGCCCGGCCGTTATAATGAATAGAATGTTAATGTATTTTACCATGCGAATTGAAATCCAAATTGTATTTCCCGAGGTTCATCATACCAGTCAGGATGATTAAAAAATTCTCCCAATGTATTTGGCCGCAATGGTTCAAAGGGCGAAATAATTTCGGCTCTTTCTTTTTCAATCGTTTCATTGGCCCTTCCCGAATCACCATAAACATTTATTTCATTTCGCCGATCCAGAAAATTATAAATATTTAAGTACACTTTTCCCCGGATCATTCCCATTTGAAATTGTTTAAATATTTTGATATCTATTCTAAAATTGCTCAATTTTCGGCGACTGTTGCGAAGCAGCACGTTGGATAACACCGCTCCCTGCTGCTCATAATTGGTAATCACAGGGGTGTATGGATAACCGCTTCCGTATTGAAAAATAGCATTGGCCCCCCAACCGTGATTCCCCACAGAAATGGAACCGTTAATATTATGCCTCTGATCCCAATCCAGTGGAATGATCGATCGGGTGGGTTCCTTTCCGGCCAGTACTGCACCGAATTCTTCATTGGGGTTTGAATTGGAGCCCTCAGCAATTTGATAAGTATAGTCGAGTTGCCATCCGAGATAGTTGTTAAAACGTCTATAATAAGAAAAGATGAGACCCCGGGAATTGGAATAATCTTTATTGACGTAGGTGTAATAGGTTTTGCTATCCCCTAAATCAATCGGAATTCCACTGGAAACATAATTTCGGGCATCCCGGTAAAACCCTTTTATTTCTATTTTTGTATTCAACCCGATTTCCTGTTTTAATCCCAACTCATAACTGACCGTTGTTTCCGGTTTTAAATCGGGATTGCCAAAGACTCCAAAGGTATTTCCTGTTTCGGTAAGCTTGTATTCATTGTCATTGTATAATACGGAGAAATCGGGAATCTTGAAGAAATAACCATAGGCAAAATGAATGACTCCTTTATCAGATATGGGATAGGCCACGGCCAGACGGGGACTCCATTGGACTTTTGGGGTTGTTTGTTTCCACCATCCCTTTTGATGAACCAAATCAGCCTGATCGTTGAACTGGGTATAATACTCTGCATAGGTATGACTCACAGAATGGCCCAGACTGTCCATATCGATATAAGAAATAGCTCCCCAGTCCAGATTTTCCAATCCCTCCAGAGACAATGAATCCAGGGCAGGATTTCGAGGATCAAGGATGTAAGGTTCATGGATATTGGTAGGAATTTTTGCCTTTGGATCAAAGGACTCGTAACGGAGCCCGAGATTGATAATCATATCTCCATATTCTATTTTATCCTGGATGTAAAAAGACATTTCTTCCGGTTGGAACCGATATGATGAACGGTTAAAACTTCCCTTTTCCGGAATATAAGGCGTATAGATCTGATCGGCCTGGGAAGAATCAAGGAGGTTATAACTATCCAATATTAGCTGATGGCGGGTCACATCAAACCCCAGTTTGATTTGATGGTACTTATTCACCTGACTGGTGAAGTCTGCCTTAATACTTTTTGTATCTGTCTCCCGTTTAAACCGGTCGGTATCGACTCCCCATCGGCTGAAAGAATACTGGGGAAAATAATTGGCAAAGGGTCCGTATTGGTTTTCAATATGATCGGGCAGCGTTCCGTCGATATGAGCCCAGAACAAGCTGTCCGGTGTAATATATTGCTGATCCAGGGGGTCCGAATACAGATAAGATTCAAATCGATGTATATATTCAGTCACATTGATATCCATAAAGGACTTTGAGGAAAAAGAATGGGATAAATTAAACCCAATAAATTGACCGTAATTATATTGGCTTTTTCTGCCGTCCTGTGCCATTTGCCTGGAATGGTCATATCCCTGGGATTTTCTGCCATTCATAATCGAATTGATTTTAAATCGGGTGGTGGGGGTTAACTTGAATGTCAGTTTATTCTGGGTAGACCAGGCCTCAGACCAATTCATGCTTTGAATCCGGGGCGGAAGAAGTGTTTCGCTGGAATCACGAACCCCGTTTTGATTGCGATCCTCAAACAAAGTATCGCCATACATGGTAAAGGTCTGGAGTCCATTCAACCATCCGTTGGATTGATTGATTCTGCCGGAAGAATAAAAGGTAATGATTCCCGGTATCATGGGACCATTGAGGCTGCCGGACAGGCTCATATCATTTTGAATCGTATAAGAATCCAGGTCCAGATAGATGGGGTCAGGAGTCATATGGTCGCCGCCATACACGTTGAGGAATCCTTCGAAGTGATTTCCCCCGTCTTTGGTGACCATATTCACCACTCCCGTGAGGGCTTTTCCATATTCTGCATTGAAGGTTCCGCTGATGACCTGCAATTCCTGGATGTTATCGTTTTCAATCTGGACCGAGAGACCGCCATCGTAGGCGTCGGACATGGGCACCCCGTCCACCATATAAGAAATTTCATTGCTGCGGCCGCCCCTCATATGGAGACCGCCTCCGGCATCCTGGGTCATGCCCCCCTGAAGGCGCAAAACATCGCTGACCTCAGTCACCGGCATGGCATCTAATTCTTCTGAGGTAATTCTTGCTTCTGACTGGGTGACATCAAACTGGATTAATTTCCTTTCAGCCGTCACAATCACTTCTGACCCTTCAATCGCTTCTGTGGTCATGGACCCGTTTAGACGGGTGGTCTGGTCGATGGCAATACGGACATTTTCCGATACAATGGTTTTGTAACCGATAATTTGAAATTTTACGGTATAGGTTCCGGGAGGAATATTGAGAATAAAATATTCTCCATTCCGGTCGGAGGCCGTTCCCCAGTCTGTTCCGGCCAGAATAATGTTACAGCCGATCAAAGGGTCCCCCGTTACCTTATCTTGAATGGCTCCGGTGAGTTTTCCGGTGGTCCCGGCAGAAACCAGGCTAAATAATGCAATAAAAACCCATCCAATCAGCTTAAATTTCATCCGATGGCCTTTGGAGTCAAAATGAGCGATTTCAATTGAGCGCTATTGATTTGAATATACCGATTATCCGCCAATTTATTTCGGAAGTCTTGATAAGCTTTTTTAATGTTTTCAAGGCGGTTTTTATCCTGAAGGGGTACCGATTGATAAAAATCATCTAGGCAGAGATTAATTAAATAGGCGTCATACTTTTGCCGAAGCGTTTCTGTAAAAAAGGGGGTTTGATCTAAGGCGAATCTTTTTGCTTCCCGGATTAGCGTTTTTCTGACGGCCAGGCCTTTGATGGCATTTTTCAAGTTATTTTCTGTACGGAGGGATTGAAGTTGTCTTTTGGAAAGGTGATTCAATCTTTGGGCGGTTTCCTGAGTGGTCCAGACATGGCCATCCTTGAAATAAACCAATGGGGAGGATCGGGAAAGGCGGCCGGACTCCGTCCGGTGGATCATTGAACCCAATAAGGATTTTAGCTCATTCGAATCAAAAGTTAATCCCAGTGTTTTTTCAATGCTGTCGGTGAATGCTCTCACAGCAGGAAGTTTTTTATATTGGGCGGCCATGAGGCCTAATCCGTCTTTTTCCAGCTGATAATCCTGCTCGGTGAGAAAAATATCTTTTTCTCTCTCCATGACCTGAATAATACTGTAGCCGTATCTGGTTTTCACCGGGTCAGATATTTCATCTCCAACCAGAGAATAGGCGGCCACCTCAAAAGCAGGATCCATGTCTCCCATGGTCATCCATCCGATATCACCACCGTTTTGTCTGAGTAGCGAATCCTTGAAACTGGATTGAGCCAGCTGCTCCCATGGCACCCCCTTCTCTAAGGACTGCTGAAAGGCCTGGATGGTGGAAAGGTCTCGGGCGAATAAATGCCGAACATGCAGGGACGTTCTGGACCAGGTAAATAACCGCCTTAATTCAGAATCGGATGCCTCGGTTCGGGGCAAAATTTGACGATCAAAATATTGGTTCAGCAACAGTTGATCCGCCATTCGCTGTTTTTCTCTCAGGACCCCTGGATGATCTACTAATCGACTTTCATGTGCATAATCAATGATTAACCATTGATCAATCAGGGAATTCAAAAACAGATGTCGATTGGCAAGATTATCTTTCTGGTGAGTTTGGTCAAGAAACTGAAGATACCTGGGACGAAATGATTCGGGAGATATAACATGATTATTCACAATGGCCAGAGACGAATTGTCCTGCTTTTCGCAGGAAATGAACCAAAAGGTCAGCAGGCTAAATATGAATAAATATTTGTGCATCTTTTCCGTTTAATTGATTTGAATTATTTCCCAGAAGCTGTTTCCACATGGACCGGCCATCGGGGAAAATATCATCGACCAGGGGAGTGGCTTCTGTGGACCCGTTGAAAATAGCCAGGATGCGTTGCTGATCCGTATACCGCTCAAAGGCGAATAATGTTTTGCGGGCATATACGGTGCGATATTGGCCCCGGGAAAGAGCAATATATTTTTTCCGTAATTTGATCACCTGATTATAATAGTTCCATAAATCATCATCCACCGACACGTCATCCACCGGCCGGACACCCGAGCAGTCATCTAATTCATCGCAAAAATGGCTTTGTTCAGGTTCATACTGGTATTCTTTCCAAACCATGGGTTTTCGGCAATCGGGGTCATCGCCTCCCCACATACCCGATTCATCTCCATAATATATAAAGGGGGCCCCAGGAAACATAAACTGAAATGTAATGATAACTTTTTGAATTTGTCTTTCTTCATCGTTGGGTTTACGGATATCAAACTCCCGATTGTACCATACGTTATTTCCATGATCAATCCATCGATCCGGATTCACCACCGCCGAAGACAGTCGTTCCATATCGTGGCTGTCCAATACATTTTGCAGCACCAATAATTTTTCATATCCGTAATCGGATATCATGCCTCCGATTAAGCGGTTTAATTCATCGGCGGTAATCTGGTTTTTTTGATCAATAAAGAATTGGAACATGGCATCGCCAAAACGATAATTCATGACAGCGTCAAACCGTCCCTCTTCCAGCCAGGGGGAGGCATTAAATTGCTGATTGTTCCACCAGTCTTCCCACCAGACTTCACCGGTGATATAGGCCTGAGGGTTTATGTCCCGGACCCAGTTTCCGAAAAGATCCCAGAAAGGCATTTGAATACGTTCAGCCACATCCAGACGCCACCCATCGATTCCATCGGAGGGATTTCCGTCTCCATCTGGATCCATCCAGCGGTTGACAATATCATGGAGGTGGTTCCGTACCGGTCCCACGGGCCCCTGTTCATCCTGTCTGAATGCCGGCAGGTCCGCCACATAGCCTTTATATTTCAGTGAACCGTAATTTTCTGCATACAGGGGAGGTAGATCCTGGAATTGATTGGCCTGGCCTTGGTTAGATAAAGGGGATCCTTCAATAGAAAACCACGAATAGTAGGGACTGTCTTCATGACGTTTAATGACATCCTTAAAGGCCCAAAAAGTCAGCCCCACATGATTAAATACACCATCAATGATGATTTTAATTTGGCGCTGGTGGGCTTGTTGAATTAAATCCAGAAATAGTTTGTCTGCGGCGGTCCATTGCCAGGTGGAGGGATCATTGGGAACCTCCGACTGGATCCGTGCAGCGTCTCCCGACGGATCGGGGCCAAAATGACGGTCAATATGATGGTAGGTGGCCGCTCCGTATTTATGAGAGGAGGGGGAATCAAATACAGGATTAAGATAAAGGGCATTAATTCCCAATGCTTCCAGATAGTCTAACTGATCAATGACCCCCTGTAAATCTCCCCCGTAACGCCTGATTTGAAACTGATACCTGAAATCATGGCCATTCTTTTTTTCCCAGGGTTGAAATTGATACCAGTCCGATGTCCAGGGGGATATTTCCCATTCTTCCTGCTTCTCCCACGGCCAGGTCCCCACCAAACTTTCAATGTTGGGATCATTCCCCGGGTCCCCGTTGTAAAATCGCTCAGGAAAAATTTGATACCAGATGGCATCTTTCGCCCAATCGGGACTTTCCCCTTTACCGATGACGGCACCGAGCAACCATGTGCAAAAAATGAATTTCATCAAAATATTTTGTTAACAGGTATAAAAATTAGTAACTCACTATTGAGTTACTGTTTATAACTTAAGTATATTCCAGTGAACGTCTCAACAGAATTTGATTAAACTGCAATAAATATACATAACGAATCACTTATGGCAACCACTGAAAAAGAAATTATTATACTTCTGGAACAATTCGGTCTATCGGCGAATGCGGCTAAAGCGTATATCAGCCTGCTCCAAAACAGTCCAACCACCGGATATGAAATCAGTAAAGCAGCCGGAATCCCGCGGTCGGCGATATATGCCACTTTAAGCCGCATGGAAAAAATGGGCGTTGTGAATTCGGAAGGAGATTCTCCCAAAAAATACATTCCACTGTCTCCTTATTCTCTGATAGAACATTTGCAAAACCTTCATGAAGACCAGATAGAAGGGTTAAAAACAGCCCTGGATAAGCTGAATCTGAATGAGGAAGTATTTGATTTTTGGCATATACATGGATATGAAAACCTGATTTTAAAAATGAGGGAAGCGATTCATAATGCCCAGTCGTCCATTGTCATTAATGTCTGGAATCGGGAACTGGAAAAAGTGAGAAAAGAATTGAAAGTAGCCCATGGCCGGAATATAGATATTACTGTTTTTTCATTTTCTGCCATTAGTCACCCTGTGGGAACCACCATTTCCTATGGGCTGAAAGAAGAAGATATTCAAGAAATCTGGAGACCCAAAATTGTGCTGGTTGTGGATCATCGAATTACCATTATGGGCAGTGCCTCTGACCGGAACGGTCGGGCCATCTGGACTTCCAACCCGGCCATTACCAAAATTGCATCTGATTATATTGTATTGGACATCACCTTAGCCGGCCAGCGCCTGGGAATCGATATTAATCCCGTTGTAAAAAATATTATGCAAAAAGACGAGTTTGATTTAGATCGGTTGATCAATCAAGCCCAGACCTTAAGCTGATCCATTGGCTGATATATAAAGAAGAAAGAAGGAATAATCGTTGAAACATTTTCCAAGAGAAAGCGGTGTTTTACTGCATATTACGTCACTTCCCGGGCCCTACGGTATGGGGGAAATTGGCCCGGAAGCTTACAATTTTGTTGATCAACTTCACCAAATGGGACAACATCTCTGGCAAATACTTCCCCTGGGGGATACGGGAGCCTGTCATTCTCCCTATACCACCGTATCTGCCTTTGCAAATCATCCACTGCTCATCAGTTTTGATACCTTGTTGGCTGATGGATATTTGAAGAAGGAAGAATTATATGGCTTAAGAAAATATCCTTTACACAAAGTGGATTTTAAGGAGGTCGTCCCGGACCGATATAAAATACTTCACCTGGTTTGCCATCAATTTTTTAACAGAGCCTCTGAGGAAACCAGGGACCATTTCGACACATTCTGTAATGAAAATGACTACTGGTTAAAGACGTATACTTTATTTCAGACATTAAAAAAATTAAATTCGGATCAAATGTGGACCGAGTGGGGAAGCCGGTATTCCTTTGGAAACAAAGACCGGCTGGATGAAATAGCCAAAAAATATGACCCATGGATTCAACTATTGAAAATTCAGCAGTTTTTATTTCATGATCAGTGGCAGCGTTTAAAAAAATATGCCAATGACAAAGGAATACGAATTGTGGGGGATATTCCCATTTATATTTCACACGACAGTGCAGATGTTTGGGCCAATGTTGAATTATTTAAGCTGGATGAAAAGGGGCATATGAAATTTCAATCCGGCTGCCCCCCGGACTTTTTTCTGGAAGACGGCCAGGTTTGGGGTCACCCGATTTATGACTGGGATGCCCATCAAAAGTCACACTACGCCTGGTGGATTGCCAGGTTTAAACATCTTTTTACCCTGGTGGACGTGGTCAGAATAGATCATTTCAATGGATTTGCCAAATATTGGGAAATTCCGCTGCCCCCCTCTAACGGATCCACCGGAAGGTGGGTGGACGGCCCGGGAGAAGCCTTGTTGAAGGCGGTGACAGAAAAGATAGGTTCTCAACCCATTATTGCCGAAGACCTGGGTGAAGCAGCTGTGTATTCTGAACCGCTGAAAGAAATGTTTCACATACCCGGCATGAAAATACTCCAGATGTCTTTTGGAAAAGAGACACCGATGAATGGGTCTATACCCGAATTGAATCAACCAAACCTGGTGGTCTATACCGGAACGCACGATAATGATACATCCATCGGATGGTTCCATGCCAAACCGGGGAATGGAAATACCCAATCCGAAAAGGATATCGCCTTTGAAAGGAATCAGGCCCTGGCGCTGCTGGAATCAGATGGAAGTGAAATTAACTGGGATTTTATTTCTTTTGTATTGAATTCAAAAGCAAACACAGCCATTATTCCTCTTCAGGACATTTTGGGATTGGATACCCGGGCGAGAATGAATATACCCGGAACCGTGGGAGGAAACTGGGAATGGCGGTTTCAACAGGGCCAATTGACAGATGAGTTGATTGAGCGAATGAAAAAACTAACGGAAGAAAGTGACAGATAGTTCAACCAATGACCGGTATTGAATCAGAAATAAAAATCGCCTATTTTTCCGCTGAAATTGGGATTAGTTCCAGTTTGCCCACTTATAGCGGCGGCCTGGGGGTTCTGGCGGGAGATCATATTAAAGCAGCGGCCGATGAGGGGCTTCCTTTTTGCGCCATTACTTTATTGTATAAGGAAGGATATTTCAAGCAACGGATCGATGAAAAGGGGAATCAATCAGAAACCTACCCCAAGTTTAATCCGGAACCACTGTTAAAAAAACTGGACTTTACTTTCCCCCTTCATTTGCGGGGACGGGATGTTCAAATTGAAGTCTATCGCCTGGATTATACCGGTATGAACGGCCATCACCTTCCCATATATTTTATGGATACGGACCTGGCAGAAAATGGAGATGATGATAAATCCATTTCATTGCGTTTATACTCCGGGAATAAAGACCATCGAATTCTCCAGGAGGCCATTTTAGGTTTTGGGGGGATCCAGCTGTTGAAACGTCTGGGAATATTGGAGGGAGTGGAAACATTTCATATGAATGAAGGCCATTGTTCTTTTTTAACACTGGGATTACTGGAAGAATTCAAAACAGAAGTTCTCGTCAGAGAGAAATGCCATTTTACCACCCATACACCGGTCCCGGCAGGACATGATCATTTTTCTGTTGACCGGGTGAAAAATCTTCTTCATGATCTGATTCCAGATCATCTCCCCTTACCTTCACTGGTTCAAAACAACCGTTTGCATATGACTGAATTGGGGCTCCATTTCAGCCGATCGGCCAATGGGGTTTCTTTACTGCATGGTCAAGTGGCCCGAGACCAGTTTCCCCAATCAGAAATCGGACACATTACCAACGGGGTGTATCACCCCTACTGGGTGTGCCCCCAGTACCGGGAATTATTCGATTCCTTTTTACCCGGGTGGAGAGAAGAAGGAAAAAAATTGCTCAATGTGGATATCATTCCCGATGAAAAATTATTGGAAGCCCATGCCCAACGAAAAAGAACCCTGATGGGCTATGGCAACGCCCAGGTACAAAAAGCATTGAGCCGCCACATTTTAACGGTGGGTTTTGCCCGGCGGGCCGCCACTTATAAGCGGGCTCATTTATTGTTTTCAGATATAGACAGGCTCATTCGTTTATCCCATGGGAAGGTTCAGTTTATTTTTGCCGGAAAAGCACACCCGAAAGATAATCAGGGAAAAAGTATTATTCGTGAAATTGTGACCCATTCAAACCAGTTGTACGGAAAAGTAAAAGTTATTTTTCTCGAAAACTACAATATGTGGTTAGGAAGACTCATCACTTCCGGAGTGGATATCTGGTTAAATACGCCCTTAAGACCCAATGAAGCATCCGGAACCAGCGGAATGAAAGCCACCTTGAACGGGGTGCCCAATTTATCAGTGATGGACGGATGGTGGAACGAAGCGTGCGAACACGGGGTGAATGGCTGGGCCATTGGGAATCCAGAGGTCCCGGACGATGAAGCAGATGCCAACCATCTGTATGCATTGCTAGAGAATGAGGTAATTCCCCTTTTTTACCATCACCCTTCCCAATGGACCGCGCTGATGAAGTCTGCCATTAAAACAGGTGTCCGGTTTACGGCCCAACGGATGATTCGCGATTATCAGGAAAAATATTACTAAGGAAATATCGACCCATGACCCCCATTGATTACACCATTGTTTTTTTATATTTAATCGCCATCGTGATGGTGGGACTCTACATGCGCCACCCGGCCAGCGAGGATATTGATTCCTACTTCCTGGGAAATCGAAAACTGCCCTGGTGGGCCCTGGCTTCGTCGGGGATGTCTTCCAATCTGGATATTACCGGGACCATGATTATTGCCGCATTAATTTACACCGTGGGGGCCAAGGGATTTTATATTGAAATCAGGGGAGGGGTGACGTTGATTATGGCTTTTCTCATGATTTACATGGGGAAATGGAACACCCGCTCCGGAGCCATGACCCTGGCTGAGTGGATGAAGCTCCGCTTCGGCAACGGCCGACAAGGAGAAGTGGCTCGATTAATTGCAGCCATTTCCTCCATCATCATGACCATTGCCATGGTGACGTATTTTGCCTTGGGGGGCGGAAAATTCTTAGATACATTTCTGGGGATTGAAAATTACCTCGGATTACCTTCCGAATTCTGGGCAGCCACACTGTTGATTTCTATTGCCATGATTTATACCGTTGCCTCCGGCCTGTACGGCGTGGTCTGGACCGATGTTTTCCAGGGGTTATTTATTTTTTCTGCCATCATTTATATGGCATATGTTGCCTTGCAAATTACCCTGCCGGAAACATTTTCCATTTCATTGCCCATGTTTGACGGAACCTTTCAACGGTTTGATACCACCTTTAAAGAATGGTCCAGTTTTCTCCCCCAAAGTCACCTGGCCATTGATAAAGCCTCCCAGTATTCCATTTACAATATATTCGGGGTGGCCATTATGTTTTATATGTTGAAGGTGGTTCTGGAAGGATCGGGAGGGACCGGCAATTATATGCTTCAAAGATATTTTGCTGTGGAAAACGATCGGGAAGCAGGTCTTTTAAGCGCCTTCTGGGTGTTTCTTCTTTCATTTCGATGGGTGTTTATCGGCGCCATTGCGGTGATCGGCATTTCACTGGGAACCCAGATCACAGACCCGGAACTGGTGTTACCCAAAGTGGTTGAAACACTCCCGGTGGGGATAAAAGGATTTTTAGTCGCCGGCCTCATGGCCGCCGGGATGTCCACGTTTGATTCAACGGTCAATGCAGGGGCGGCCTATTGGGTGAAGGATATCTACCAGGTCCACATTAATCCAAAGGCCAATAACCGTCAACTGATGGCCCATAGTTATGGCGCATCGATTCTGATTGTTCTTCTGGGACTGTTCACCATGCTTGTTTTTAAGAATATTAATGCCATCTGGGGATGGATTACCATGAGCATCGGTTCCGGAATGTTGATTCCCATGCTGTTGCGGTGGTACTGGTCCAGGATGAATGGATGGGGGTTTTCCATTGGAACCATAACGGGAATGGTTTCAGCAATCATATTTAAAATGGTGGCTCCGGAAGGTGTGACAGAATACACCATGTTTATGATTTCCAGCCTGGCCTCTTTGCTGGGAACTGTTTTGGGAACCTTGCTCACCTCACCGACCGATGATGAAACACTCCAGAATTTCTACAATAAAACACGCCCTTTCGGTACATGGGGAAGATTTAAAAAGCAATTGGATCCCCAGCAGCAGCAAGCCATTGATGATGAAAATAAAAGAGACATTTTTTCCACCATCATTGCCGTCCCCTGGCAAATAAGTCTCTTTCTGTTTATGTTGAGCCTCATGTTTAAAACATGGTCAATGTCCTTGATTTTAGGCGGTATTTGCGGTATACTGTCAATCATACTTTATTTCTCATGGTACAAGCATCTGTCGACCAATAACTCATCAGCTGCTTTTCAAGGGAAAAGAAGTCCGTAAACAACGGGATATTTTACAGGAATTGTTCCACTATTTTTCAAAGGTGACTGTCTTCATCCACCGGGGATTGAATGTTCAGGGAGAAACCCGGGTCCTCTTTCACCAGGAATTAAAAGGATTTTTCATTCATGAATGAAAAAACATTTATGGCGGCAATCATGATTTGCATGCTTCAGCCCCTGGGGGCGGAGGTCGTATCTTCCGATCCCCCCTATCCCACAGAGATGGATTCAATCGTTGTTTATTTTAATGCAGCCGAAGGGGACCAGGGGTTAATGGATTATACCGGAGATATCTGGGCCCACACCGGAGTCATTACGGTCAATAGTTCCGGCCCCGGTGACTGGAAATATGTGAAAACAAACTGGGGACAAAATACCGCCTCCACCCAGCTGACTTCCCTGGGAAATAATTGGTGGAAACTGGTGGTGGGCACTCCCCATTCCTATTACGGTGTTCCCGACAATGAACCCATTCTGCAGCTGGCCTTCGTGTTTCGAAACGACGACGGAAGCGTCACCGGCAGAGCGGTGGGAGGAGCCGATATTTTCCTGGATCTTTACACGTCCGGTGTCACGGCCATTGTCCTGTCCCCGCCAATCCATACTTCTTTTGGCAACCCCCGCCGGTCCCCGGCCTTTGGATTACCGTCCGATACCCTTTGGGTCCAAATCACCGGGGCAGCCATTGGAACCCAGGTGTCCACTTTATTCCTGTTAATGGATGATTCCCTTTTGGTTGAAACGTCATTGGATACCATGAATCAGCCGTTAATTCTGGGAAACTATTCATTGGGGATGCATGAAATCACCGCCGCCGTCATGGATACTTCCGGATTAACCGACAGCTTGACATTTGTCCTGATGATTCGGGAACCCCCCCCCTTGGCACCGCGGCCGGCGGGCATCATGGATGGAATCAATTATGACGGAACCAACAGTACTTCTGTCACTCTTTCTCTCTTTGCTCCCTATAAAAAATTCGTTTACGTTATTGGGGATTTTAATAACTGGGAAGTGAATGAAAACTACTATATGACAAAGGACTCATCCTCGGAAGATTCCGTCCATTTCTGGATTACATTGAACAATTTATCTCCCGGATATGAATATGGGTTTCAATACCTGGTGGATAATGAAATCCGGATGGCCGACCCTTACACCGATAAAGTTCTGGATCGGTGGAATGATCCCTGGATTCCTCAAATCATTTATCCAAACCTCAAGGACTATCCTGAAGGAAAAACGGACCATATTGTTTCCGTATTCCAAACGGGCCAGTCTCCTTTCAACTGGCAGTACAGCAATGATTTTATCCGTCCCGATAAAGAAGAACTGGTCATCTATGAACTGCATATACGGGATTTTCTTTCCAGGCACGATTATCAAACATTGAGGGATACGTTGAATTATCTGGACAATCTGGGTATCAACGCCATTGAGCTTATGCCCCTCAGTGAATTTGAAGGGAATTCAAGCTGGGGATACAATCCATCCTTTTATTTTGCCCCGGACAAGTATTATGGACCCAAAAATACTTTAAAAGCATTGGTGGATGAATGCCATCGCCGGGGAATGGCGGTAATCATGGACATGGTGTTAAATCACACCTACAGCCAGTCGCCCCTGGTTCGCCTGTACAATGAAGGAGAATGGGGACCTCCCACGGCAGAGAATCCCTGGTATAATACCCAATCCAATTTTACCAACCCCGATGCCCAATGGGGGAATGACTTAAACCACGAAAGTATCTATACCCAGCAATTGGTGGACCGCATCAACCGGTACTGGGTGGAGGAATATAAAATCGATGGCTACCGGTTTGATTTCACCAAGGGATTCAGCAACAATATTAAAGGGTCCTCCGATCCCTGGGGAAGCAATTATGACGGGGACAGGATTCGGATTTTAAAGAGAATGGCCGATGAAATCTGGGCCTTTGATTCAACGGTATATGTGATTCTGGAACATTTTGCAGAAAATTCCGAAGAAACGGTTCTGGCCAATTACGGCATGCTGCTATGGGGAAATGCCAATTATCATTATGCCGAGGCTGCTTTGGGATATCACAGCAGCGGCCATTCCGATTTTTCCTGGGGATACTATGGGTCCAGGGGGTGGAATCAAACGAATCTGGTGACCTATTTTGAAAGCCACGATGAAGAAAGACTCATGTTTAAAAACCTGTCATGGGGAAATAGTTCAGGGGACTATGATATCAGGCAACGGTCCACTGCCTTAAATAGAATGAAAGCAGTCAGCGCCTTTTTCTTCACCATCCCCGGACCGAAAATGATCTGGCAGTTTGGTGAATTGGGGTATGATGTGAGTATCGATGACCCCTGCCGTGTTTGCGAAAAGCCCATTTTATGGAATTATGTGAACGACACCGACAGGAAAAAGCTCTACAAGGTCATGGGAGCCTTGATCCAATTGCGGAAAGAAAACGCTGTGTTTTACAGTGCCGATACGGATGTTTCTCTCTTTTTAGGCAGTTCGACGGGAAAAAAACGAATTCGCTTGTCCCACAACGAGATGAATGCAGTCATTATTGGAAATTTTGCCGTGGTGAATCAATCCATTAATCCACAGTTTTTTCACAGCGGTCTGTGGTTTGATTATTTTACCGGTGACAGTATCCAGGTGGAGAATACCACCGATCCGATTCTATTAACCCCGGGAGAATTCCATATTTTTACCGATAGCTATGTGGAACCGCCGGAGGCGGGTCTGCTTTCAAATGAGCCGGAAGAAGGTCTGCTTCCTTCCAATTTTGATTTAAGTCAGAACTACCCCAATCCATTCAACCCGGTCACCACCATCCCGTTTTCAGTGGCAAAGAGCCAAAAGACCTCTCTCAGGATATTGGATGTGACGGGCCGACAGGTGGCCACGCTGGTCAATCAAACACTGACACCAGGAGATTATTCCCTCCGTTGGGATGGGACGGGCCATGCCAGCGGTATTTATTTGGCTCGACTGAGATCCGGCAAGCAAACCAAAACAGTCAAAATGATCTTGGTAAAATAAGGTTGAACGCAAAGGACTAACATTGAAAGTAGGGTTATTGACCAATGAAATTCCTCCCATTGTCTATGGAGGCGTTTCCACCTGGATATTGAATTTTTTAGATATGTTTGATCAGGATGAAGATATTGAAATTGTGCCTGTATTTCTGGCCCAGCTGGATGAACCGCCGGCCGATTTTCCTGAACGCTACCCCGGGATCAGAATTATTCACGGGCCGGAAGATGTGAAAGAAACGTTTGCAGACCTGGATGGCTGCATCAACAACCTCTGGGTGGCCTTTGATACCACCCGGACTATTAAAGAAACATTTCCGGATCAATTGATGATTTCCGTCTGTCACTCTCTGATTAAAATGGAACATATCACCAATATGGGGGGCCCCATTACCAGTCATTACTTTGAGCAGGAAATCACATTCCAGTATTCGGACATTGTGGTTCTGATCAGTGAAGCGGAAAAAAAACATTACATTTCTTTTGGATATGATCAATATGAATCGGTCCCTGTGGTTATTTACAACAGCTATAAGCCCAAGCTGGACCATACCTCCTGGCGCCCCCATTATGAATTGAATGATATTGGCTACATTGGCAGGCATGTGCCGAGAAAACGCCCCGATTTACCCATTTCTGCTGTGGAAAGATCTGAAAGAAAAGATGTCCACGTATTTAATATGGGGGTGGATTACCGGGGAGAACAGGGCAATCCATTCTGGGAAGAGCTGGGAGCAAAACACCCGACACAATTGGTCATTATCCCCTTCAGTTCCAATAAGGAAACGGTCCATTTTTACTGGAACAGCATCGGAGCCAACAGCATTATCGGTATTTATGAACCTTTCGGGTACACCATGTGCGAAACGCTGGACAGGCGCATGCCGGCCATTGTGCAGAATATTGACGGACCCAGTGAAATTACCGCCAAAGTGAAAGAATCTGTCTTTCAATATGAGGTGGATCAGGATTTCAGCCGGGATGTGGATCATTTCCTCTCTGCCCTGGAGCAGTTCTGGCAGACCCATCCCCATGACCGGAGGGCCATGGCAGACCGTGCCCGATCGGCCCTGGATGATTTCCGGCCTGAAGTGATTAAGGGGAAATGGAAAGAAATATTATTGAATTCCGAACCCAGAATCATGAAAGAACTCACAGGGGACCGGTGGAAAAGGCCGGGGGAGCCGGAAAAATCAAATGAAGGTTACGGCGGGTATGGCTCCTGATTTTGCCAACTTCACCTTGGGGTGATCCCCGGGGCCTTCTCGATGGTCAATCCAATATATTTTGGTTCGCCATATCCTAATTTACCGGTGGAATATTCAGTATAAATAAAAGATGAAAATGAAAAAATCAATCCATATCAGAATGGATCAGGTGAAAAACGGCCGGACCGGAGTCATGTCTCTAAAA
>CAYXMX010000005.1:38733-50134 GCA_964466265.1 uncultured bacterium
TTCAATCCAACAATCAGGATGATTGGGAATGAATAGGTTAATGGCGTAACAGAATGATGCCGGATATTGCCGGCAGAGTTATGTTCCCTTCAAGAGTCTGTCCCCCTTCTGGATAAATCCCTTTTCCGTCTGCCAGGATTTTCCACTGTCCCGGCGGCAGTTCCAAAATCAACGGTTCCCTGTCTCCGTTGAGGCCAACCAAAAACCGGTCTTTTAAAAGGTAGGCCACCGCCACACGATTTTTAAGGTCCATAAAGGTAAAATCTTGAGGATTGGATCTGCGGAATGCTGGATATGTTTTTCTGAACTCAATCAATCCCTGGTAATAATCCACCAATGGGCGATTCATTTCCCGTTCATTCCAGTTCAGCCAATTGGTTTCATTATCCTTGTTGTAAGAATTATGATCGAGCCACCCGATCTGGGTATCCGGTGCATCGGTTGGGGCAATGACTTTGCTCCGGGCCCATTCCTGTCCTTCGTGCATAAAAACAATCCCCTGACTCGTGAACAGAAATAAAGCACCCAGTTTATTCATGGCCAATAGTTCCCCCCGGACCTTGGCGTTTTCTTTTCTGTTTTCAACGGGAGTATTTTCTTTCACAAAGCCGCCGGTGATGCGGAGACGGTCTCCCAGGGTATAATCATCGTGGCTTTCCAGGTAATTCATACTGTGGGCGGAAGTGATATACGGACCTCCAAAATGCGTCAATGACCCCATGACCAACCGTTGCAAAAATACCTGGTCATCCTTCCCCCGAAACTGTCCCAGTAAAAATCCCTTGTCCTCAATCTCAAAGGTACTCCCTTTCAATCCATCTCTGAATTGGT
Organism: uncultured bacterium; assembly: GCA_964466265.1. Classification (GTDB taxonomy): domain Bacteria; phylum Fidelibacterota; class Marinisomatia; order Marinisomatales; family TCS55; genus JADFRD01. The sequence goes on from CAYXMX010000005.1 coordinate 39,565, forward strand.
CATTAAAGGAAGCCCAGCCCATCTCAGAAAACCCGGAAGGATCGTATCCGTTTCCCCAGGGTTCAGCCAGAATAATGACGTGGGGGTTGATGGATTTCAGTTCCTGAATCAATTTTTGCCTTGTTTTTTCATCAATCAGGTTCCCCAGGTCAAAACGAAATCCGTCCACGTGGTAGGCCGTCATCCAGTATTTGACACTTTCCAGGATCAACTGCTGCATTTTGGGGTTTTCGGTCCGGGTATCGTTTCCACAGCCGCTGAAGGAAAGATAGTCATTATGTTCATTCAGTCTGAAATAGGAAGTTTTGTCTATGAATTTCAGAGGCTGCCAGTCATAATTGGATACATGATTATACACCACATCCATAATGACGGCAATATGCTCACGGTGAAACGCCTTCACCATATCCTTGAATTCCTTCACGGCCCGGCCATGGGTCCCGTTCCAGGCGCCGCTTCGGTCCGTCCCGTCCGAAGCATAGTAAGATTCAGGGGCAAAAAAGAAGGTGGTCATGTATCCCCAGTGATTGCGGGCGTAGGGATTCCAATCGTTAAATACCGGTGCATTTTCATCCCGATAGGGAACTTCCACGTTGGCGAATTCCTGAGAAGGAAGAATCTGAACTGCATTCACCCCCATGGATTTAATGTGCTCAATGCCTCCATTTTGTCCCGATTCAACCAACCCCAGATAGGTGCCCTTTTGTCTGGCGGTGGAGGAGGAATGGGCCGTCATATCCCGGACATGCATTTCATAGATGATTAAATCCTTTGGATTCAGTTCCATCCAGGAGTCCTTTTCCCAATCATAAGTATCGTCTATAATCAGTGATTTGGCCACATGGCGCATGGAATTTTGTGTGACGGCTGCTTGGGTGTAAGGGTCCGCAATAATGACACGGGGGTCATTGTCCGGTCCTTCCAGCCGGTAACCGTAGAGAGTGCCGATGCCTGCCTGATCGAGATGAAGGACAAAATCGCCCTCGCCGGTTTGGGTCATTTCATATTCTTCTCCTCCAGTGGCCTCCGGTGAATGAAAAAGGACTAAATACACGTTTGTAGACTGAGGAGCATAAAGTTTAAACGTGGTTCCCTTTGTGGATACAAAGGCACCATAAGAGAGTGGATATGTGGGTGGTTTCATGGGTTTTTCCATACAGGAAATTAATATTAGCAAAGTGCAGAAAACGGTGACTGATTGTAAATTCTTCATCTCTAATAACTCTAAAAGGAGCCACTAACTTAAAAACGTCTGTCAATTCAATCATGAAAAAACTTATCCTAATATTCGTCTTATTTTGGTCCGGATGCAGCGAAAAGAATGAAAGTGCCATGACTTTTATTCCCACCCAACAACTCCGGCCGGGAGAACCGCTGATCATTGACATGGCGGTGTATAAAAAACATCCCGATGTTAATATTTATTTTTCTGGCCAACCGCCAGTGGATCTCACTTTTTATCCCAAGACCGATACACTGGTCATTTCCGCCAATGAAATGACACCTTCTTTTTTGTCCCTCCCCTTTTCAGCCGACGGACAGGTGAACCAGTTGTTTATTCGGAAAAAAGAGATGGTTTCCCACACCTTTACCTACCGCCAGGGAGAAAATGACAGTTTGGTGGTGGTCATGGGAGGGTTTAATGACTGGTCCAGAAGCCAGTTAAAAATGGACGATCAGGATGGGGACGGGATTCTGGAAAAAACGGTCTTTTTAGACCCGATTAAACATGAATATAAATTGGTAGTCAACGGGAAAGAACTCATTGATCCTGAGAATCCTGTGTTTGTCTCCAACAACATTGGGGGCTGGAATTCTATTCTCGATCTGTCTGCTCAACAATCCCCTCCCCCGGGAAAAATATTCAAAGAGAGGGAAACGAGTGATCGACTGACTTTTATCTATCGGCCCCCACCGGACGGTGCCTTATTGACCGAAATCAGCATTACGCTGGATAATGATTTATTGCACCCGGATGTTTACGATTTGGACCATAATAAAATAGTGGTGTATAAGGGTGGATTAAGAACCGGCCGGTTAAGAATAGCTGCAGTGGATGAGCGAAACAGGGTTCTGTTGGAAAACCATACAGAAATAATGGATCGTGAGCCCTTAAATGTCCATGACCATAAAGATTCCTGGTATTTTTCGATTTTATATAGTTTAATGGTGGATCGTTTTTATGATGGGAATGGGGAGAATAACCACCCCATTGCCGACCCTAGGCTGGACCCGGCCTATCATTTTCAGGGGGGTGATTTGGCCGGATTGGAAGAAAAACTGGTGAGGGGATATTTCAGGGATTTGAAAGTGACCTCTCTCTGGATTTCCCCTGTTCAACAACAGCCGGACAGCGCCTTTACCGAATTTACAGACCCCCACCGCCGGGTCTCCGGCTACCACGGTTATTGGCCCGTGGCCGCCCGGACCATTGACCCCCGGTTTGGAAAAAGCGATAGGTTAAAAAATATTGTCCAGTCTGCCCACGACCAGGAGATGAAAATTATTCTGGATTTTGTTTCCAACCATGTTCATCAGGATCATCCTTACTTTCAAAAACACCGCCAGTGGTTTGGGAATGTGGACCTGCCGGACGGGCGAAAAAATATTCGTCTCTGGGGGGAAGAAACACGGCTCACCACCTGGTTTGATACTTTTTTACCTTCCTTTGATTATCCATCCAACCCTCAGGCCATTTCCCAGGTAACCGATGATGCAGTCTGGTGGTTGACCACCTATCGTTTTGACGGATTTCGCCAGGATGCGGTTAAGCACGTCCCCCATCGGTTTTGGAGGGAACTGACTTCCAAGATGAAAACACTGAACCACTCCCAACCCTATTTTCAAATCGGGGAAACCTTTGGATCGGACCCATTAATCCGCAGTTATGTGAATCCGGGAGAATTGGATGGCCAATTTAATTTCAGTATTTATTTTAACGCCCGGGGGCAGTTCAGCGGAAAAAAAGGAGACTTTGGTTCCCTGGCGCCGGTGATTGAAAACAATTTAATGGCTTTTGACCCCATCCATTTAATGGGCAATATTACCTCCAGCCACGATCAGGTCCGGTTCATGGCCTACGCCGATGGGCAGTTAGACTATAGCGACGATGGAACTGAACGGTCATTTTCCAATCCGCCGAAAAAAGTAAAACGGAACAGTTCATACTACAAGCTGGAAAATTTCTATGCCCTCAATATCAGTTTACCTGGCATTCCCGTTTTATACTATGGAGAAGAAATCGGCATGATGGGGGCGGGAGATCCCGATAACCGGCGGATGATGCGGTTTGGGGACGACCTGAGTTTAAGGGAAAAGATCCATAAAAATGTGATCAGCGATCTGAATCACCTGAGACGTCATTATGCCGCCCTGGCCTTGGGGGATCTGGACATGCGATTGGCAGAGGGTCCCCTGATGGTGTTGGTTAAAAAATATTTTAATGAAGAAATGGTGGTCGTAATCAATGAGGGGCCGGAGGAAACAACGGTTGACTTGGACCCGAGATACCGCTATGAATTACTGGTATCCACCCGGGAAAAGAGCCGTGTGTCCGGAACGTCGGCCATTCTTCAACCTTACAGCACCCTTTTTGCCAGCCGGTTATTAAAATAGTTTCAGAGGAGAATCAATCTGAAGGGAAGGATTTTCTACCGGTAGCGCCAGTAAAAAAGGTCATTCAAGGAGTTTTGGGAAAAAAGGCCTTTATTTAAATTCGTCCTTGATGGGCAGGTCTTTTCTGGCCACTTTCATGGTTCGGCTCCGACCATCGACGCTGTCCCGGTATAAAAGGACTTCCCCGTTAAATTCTTCCGCAATGATCCACTCGTGGTCCTGGAGGATGACTGCATCGCCCAGTTGATAGGGGCCTTTCGTTTCTTTTTTAATGTCCATATTAAAGCTGTTGACTCATGAGGTGAATCAGGTCCACCACCCGGTTGGAATATCCCCATTCATTATCGTACCAATTTAATGTTTTCACCAATCGTTTCCCAATAACGGCAGTAAAAGGCGCATCAAAGATGGAGGAATGGGGGTTTCCAATAATATCGGTGGATACAATGGGTGTTTCTTCATATTGCAAAATAGGGGCCAACCGATCGGTCATGGCGGCTTCTTTCACCGCCTGTCGAACATCATCGGCGGTGACATCTGTTTTCAATTCTGCATTTAAATCTACAATGGATCCGTCGGGGACCGGGACCCGCATGGCAATTCCGTCCAGCTTTCCGTCGAGCTCCGGCAATACCTTCCCCACCGCCCGTGCGGCACCGGTGGTGGTGGGAATAATATTTTCAGCCGCCGCCCGGCTCCGTCTCCAGTCCGAATGGGGAACGTCCGCCAACCGCTGATCGTTGGTATAGGCATGGATGGTATTAATGACTCCATAGTCGATTCCAAAGGCATCGTTTAATATTTTGACCATGGGGGCCAGACAATTGGTGGTGCAGGAAGCGTTGGAAACAATTTGATGCTTTTGATTCAAGCCGTCTTCATTGACGCCAATGACAATGGTATAATCAATGTCGTCTTTGGCCGGAACGGTCAGAATCACTCGCGAAGCGCCGGCCGTTAAATGGGATTCCAGTTGTTTTTTGAAACGAAACACCCCGGTGGCCTCAATGACCACATCTACCCCCAGTTCCGCCCAGGGAAGTAAATCCGGATTGGGCTCCGACAGCATTTTCACTTCGTGGTTTGAAGTGATTAACCAATGGTCTTTTACGGTGACTGTATCATCGATGCGACCCATAACCGTATCATATTTTAACAGGTAGGTCAGGGCGTCGTCGTCGGCCAAATCATTGATGGCGGCCACCTCAATATCTTTTTGTTTATTTAAAATTCGAAAAACCGAGCGACCAATGCGGCCAAATCCGTTAATGGCTATTTTCATGAGGTGGCCTCCAATTCTCCGTAGGCTTTCACCAGTTCTAAAATTCGCTGGGAATAGCCATAGCCGTCGTCATACCAGCTGAGTGTTTTTAATAATTTCCCGGCGGCAATCATGGTGGCTTTTGCATCAAACACCATGGAGTGGCTGTCCCCCACCACATCGCTGGAAACAATGGGGTCGTCCGTATAGCCGATAATATTTTTTAAGGGCCCCAGGGAAATTTCTTTCATTTTTCCATTCAACTCTTCAATAGACGGTAATCGTTTTAACTCGGTGGTCAAATCCACGCAAGATCCGTCTGGGATGGGAACATTGAAGGCAATGCCCTGAATTTTCCCTTTTAAATGGGGTAAAACAGACTCCACCAACTGGGGGGAGGGCGTTTGGTTGGGAATAATATTTTCAACGGCAGACCGGCTCCGGCGTAAATCAGACCGGACACTGTCCGCCAACGGCTGATCGGCAGTGTAAGAATGAATGGTGGTCATCATGGCTTTTTCAAGGCCGTATTCCTGATTGAGAATATTTAGCATTAGCGCCAGCACCTGGGTGGTGGATGAAGAAGGAGAAACAATTTGATCCTCCATGGAAATATCGCTGTCGTTTAATCCCATGACCACGATTCGGTCCACCGGATCATTGGGAGGGGTGGTGACAATAATTCGTTTGGCCCCTGCTTCGATGTATTTTCCCAATTCAGTTCTGGGCCAGATTCGACCGGTGCAATCAATAATAATGTCGGCTCCCAGGGCATCCCAGGGGAGTTGGCCCGGGGAAGACCCCGATAAAACACGCACCCGCTGTTTCCCAAAATGGATATAATGGTTTTTCAGGTAAGCTTCCGTATCCACCGGACCGTAAACTGAATCATGGTGGAGTAAATAAAAGAGTGCTTCCGGGTCAGCCAAATCGCTCACCCCCACAAAATTCAACTGGGGATCGTCATGACCCAGCCGCAATAAGTTGCGCCCGATTCTGCCAAATCCGATAATACCAATGTTCATTTTTCTTTCTCTGTCCATTCGGATAATTTATTTAGTAACTATCATATGAGTCACTATAAAATTGAATGGAAAATCCCTCTTTAGTATTTTCAATGTGAATAAACTTATCCTCATATTGATTAAATTTACCGTCATAAATTACACCCTATCAAATGGATTGAAAGGAAATCAGATGTCAATAAAATCATTTCAGCCGCCGAAAGAATTTTCTCAACATGCCTGGATCCAATCATTGGATCAATATAAAGAATTGCATCGTGAATCCATGGAAGATTCCGATGGATTCTGGGCCAGGCAGGCCGAACGAATTACCTGGATGAAAAAATGGGATACGGTGAGCCGGGTCGATTTTTTAAAGGGGAAAATCAATTGGTTTGAAGGGGGAACACTGAACGTAAGCTATAATTGTTTAGACCGTCACGTGGAGGCAGGGTGCGGAGAGCGAACCGCCTTGATCTGGGAAGGAAATGATCCCAAAAGTGACCGGTCTTACACGTACAGCGAACTGCTGGAAGAAGTCCAAAAATTTGCCAATGTATTGAAAAGCAACGGGGTGGAAAAAGGAGACCGGGTCTGTCTCTATATGCAAATGATTCCCCAGCTGGCCATTGCCATGCTGGCCTGCAGCCGGATTGGGGCAGTCCATTCCATCGTTTTTGGTGCTTTCAGCGCCGATTCCCTCCGGGACCGTATCAATGATTCAACGTGCAAAGTACTGATTACTCAGGATACGGGCGTGAGGGGAAGTAAACAAAATATTCCTATGAAGGCCAAGGCCGATCAGGCAGTCACCCAGGCGCCGTCCATTGAAACAGTGATTGTGGTGGAACGGACGGGGGAAGCGGTCCCCATGAAAGAGGGAAGAGATATCTGGTGGCAGACCGCCATGGAACGGGCCGATTCTATCTGCCCGCCGGAAGCAATGGATGGAGAAGATCCCCTCTTTATATTATATACATCCGGATCCACAGGAAAGCCAAAAGGGGTCCTCCATACCACCGGCGGATATCTGGTCTATACCAGCTATTCCCATGAATTGATTTTTGATTACCACAAAGAGGACATTTACTGGTGTACCGCCGACATCGGCTGGATCACCGGCCATTCCTATATTGTGTATGGCCCCCTGGCCAACGGCGCCACATCTGTCATGTTTGAAGGGGTTCCCAACTATCCCGATTACGGCCGTTTCTGGGATATTGTGGATAAACATAAAATTACCTTATTCTATACGGCTCCCACGGCACTCCGCGCCTTGATGAAAGAAGGAAATGATTATGTCACTCAACGGGATTTATCTTCACTGAGGCTCTTGGGAACCGTCGGTGAACCCATTAAGGAACCGGAATGGATGTGGTATCACCGGATTGTGGGAAAAGAAAAATGTCCCATCGTTGATACATGGTGGCAGACAGAAACGGGCGGTATTCTGATTACGCCACTTCCCGGGGCCGTTGCCACCAAACCCGGGTCGGCCACCTTCCCCTTTTTCGGCATTGAACCGGCTCTGTTAACAGAGGATGGCCGGGAGATAGACGGAAATAATGTGTCCGGTTTACTGGCGATTAAATCCTCCTGGCCCGGACAGATGAGAACCATCTATGGGGACCCTGAACGGTTTTTTGAAACATATTTTTCCCAATTTCCCGGTTATTATTTTACCGGAGACGGTGCCCGGAGAGATGAAGATGGATATTACTGGATTACGGGACGGGTGGATGATGTGTTGAATGTGTCGGGACATCGCATTGGGACGGCCGAAGTGGAAGGAGCCATCGGGAAAGCACATGGGGTGGCGGAAGCAGCGGTGGTTGGATTCCCCCACGACATTAAAGGCCAGGGAATTTATGCCTATGTTACCCTCATGACGGGGGTGGAAAATTCTTCGGAGATTGAAGCAGATATTCGCCAAACGGTTACCCGTGAAATTGGTCCCCATGCCAAACCGGATAAAATACAATTCACCCCGGCGTTGCCGAAAACGCGCTCGGGAAAAATCATGCGCCGTATTTTGAAAAAGATTGCTGAAGATGATTCTGAAAATATGGGTGATATTTCCACTCTGGCCGATCCCGCTGTGGTTGAAGACCTGGTGAAAGGATCCAAATAATCGGAACCGTTTCAATCCACCCATAGCCATCATCTTAAACGCTTAAATTCTTTGATCAATCGATGAAGAAGAAAAAAATTGTTTTACATCGGTGTAATCACGTAATATTCAGGCAGCATGCTAGTCAATTAGATAAACGATTAAACAATGGAGGAACACATGAAACGCGTTTCGATATTACTCATTATTGCTGCTTTGTTTGCCGCGCCTCTGACAGCCCAGATACCCGATGCCCTAAAAGGCTACACGGTTGGATTGAATGTGGCCATGCCCGTCGTGGGCGGTCAATACTATGCTGATAGCGGTATGGACCCGGTTTTTGGCGTCGTCATTGGTACTCCCTACGGTTTACCCCTAGGCCCTTTTAATATAGGTGCCAATGTAGGGATTGAAAGTGCCAACGGCCTTTTTGGCCTCTATGGTATTGCCAATGCCAGTGTATACGAACTGCCTCAGGGCCCCATTTCCGTTTTTGGCGGTGCAGGGTTACTGGACGGTCTCGGACTCATTGGCGGCGCTTCGTTGGATTATGCCATTCCAAACCAGCCCATGGTGGTGAAGCCTTATGTAAGAGCAAACATTTCAACGGGAGCTGCCAATGGAGATCCAACTGGTTGGATTCAGATTGGTGCCATGTTGAGTTACTCTCTGTAAACAACAGCAGACGTAAACTAAAAAAAGCCTTTCCGGTTTTCGGAGAGGCTTTTTTTGTGTAAATGAATTTGAATTTTTCCTGGTTGAAAAAGTAAATAAACATATAATTTTCATCTTTTTCATATTATAAATTCAGTGCTCATTTTTGGGCCCTTAGCTCAGTGGTTAGAGCAGCGGACTCATAATCCGTTGGTCCGGGGTTCGAATCCCTGAGGGCCCACATGCCCTGGAGAGTTTCTATACTAAATCCCTGCAGGTGGAATGGTATTACTTGAAGGAGGTCCCAACACCCAAAAAGAGACGACTCCATTCCCTGATCAAGAGCATTTTTTTCAAAACCAACCTCTGGACTTGAGTCAAAAACTCCCTGAGGAGGACTTGACTTAAGGACAGGCACTTGCCAACCGTCTCCGGTGGTTGATTATTCTCTTATTCAAACCATTTTATTGTTTGTACAACAACCATCCTTGGTTGTTACTGGTTATTTCCTAAATTCTTTGATTATTTCTGTCCTGTTTAAATGTGACAGAAAGCACAATAGTTATTAATAATTCATAAAATTATTTGCATTTTAGTAATTAGAGTCAGAAATTTACTCGTTAAAGATTGTATCAATTCATGCTGGATTCTATCATCACATCGAAAACTCGTATAAAGCTTCTCCTGAAGTTTTTTATGAACCCCGGAACCCAGGCTTACCTCCGGGGGCTGGCCAACGAATTCGGTGAATCCACCAATGCCATTCGTGTGGAACTAAACCGTCTGACAAAAGCAAAATTGTTGAAATCCTCCAACGAAGGCCGGACCGTCCAGTATATGGCCAATAAAGACCATTCCCTATTCAAGGATCTCCAGAGCGTAGTAAAAAAATATGTGGGCATTGACAAACTGGCGGAGGAACTGGCGGCCAAACTGGGAGATATCCACTCAGCCTATGTCATCGGTGATTATGCCCGGGGCATCGATTCCGGTTTAATTGATCTGGTCCTGGTGGGGAAAGTAGAAGAAGAAAAATTAAAGGAAGTGACTGAAAAAACGGAACAATTAATTGAAAGAAAAATAAGAACCCTTGTTTTAAATCAAGATGAATTCTTAAAATTGAAAGATCGATTAGAAATAAAAAATGCCTTATTCATCTGGGGAAAAGTAATGCGTGACGAGTAGACTATAATGAACAAAATTTTAGAATCAACCATCCAAAATCAACCATCCATAATTAACAGGTCCTGGTACGCCATTTACGTTCGGTCACGCCATGAAAAATGTGTCCATACAGAGCTGCAGCAAAAAGGAGTTGAATCCTCCCTTCCCCTCATGACAGTTACTCGTCAGTGGAGTGACCGGAAAAAGAAAGTGGAAGTCCCCTTATTCCGTAGCTATATATTTGTAAATATTGATTTAAAAGATGAAAAATTCACCGTGTTAACCACCACTGGGGTGGTAAAATTCGTCACCTTCTGCCACAAAACAGTGTCCATTCCGGAAGAGCAGATGTTCTGGCTGGACCAGATATTATTATCAAAATTAAGTATTGAACATGAAACCGATTTCCCCGTAGGTACGGAAGTGGATGTTATGTATGGCCCCTTAAAAGGCCTCCGGGGAAAAGTAAAGCGAAAGAATTCACAATCAAGACTTATTGTCTGGTTTGATGCCATTATGCAGGGCGTTTCGGTGGAAATAGATCCCGTTTGTCTAAAGGGAGTAATGAATGGGAATAAATTTAATTCTTTTGGAGATAGTTTCGCGCCACCGGCTGTTGGCAGTCACCCGCTAGGGACGTAACAGCCAGCGCCCAGATCCTCACACGACAAAGCGGGGATTAAAGTGTTAGTTTCCATTATTAATAATGCCCATCAGTTCTTCAAAGTGGGACTGAAAGGGCGGAGCTGTGTAAAAAAGTGA
>CAYXMX010000006.1:0-49207 GCA_964466265.1 uncultured bacterium
CAAGCGTTATGTCTGCTCCCGCTGCATTGGTCATTGGTAAAATAATTTATCCTGAACTAGAGCATTCACAAACGGCAGGGGATACGCCGTTGCCTGATATTTCCGTGGGTGGAAATGTTATTGAGGCTGCTTCCAATGGAATATCTGATGGATTGAAGCTGGCCGTGAATGTCGGAGCAATGCTCATAGGTTTTATCGCACTAATTGCTGTAGTCGATACTTTGCTGAACTGGGTAGATTGGCTCATTGACGGACAATTGTTTGGAGGGGAATATATTAAATATAATGTAATAGGATTATCCCCAGCAGTGGGAGAATATTCCGGATATTTTCCCGGATCACTGAAAACGCTCTTCGGAACTATTCTTCGACCGCTGGCTTGGCTTATGGGAGTCCCATGGGCCTATGCTGATGAAGTGGGAAATCTTCTTGGGATCAAACTCTCTCTGAATGAATTTGTCGCTTATGGTACTTTGGGTCATTATATGCAAAATAATATTTTAGATCAGAGATCCTTAATTATTTCCACTTATGCTTTATGCGGTTTTGCTAATTTTTCTTCTATAGGAATTCAGATCGGTGGTATCAGCGCTCTCGCCCCTGGAAGAAAATCTGACCTGGCAAAAGTAGGATTAAAAGCAATGCTGGGGGGCGCATTGGCTTCTTGGTTAACTGCCACAATTGCTGGTATTTTGATATAATTTTTCATTGATTAACCCTCTGGAAAGATGTTAATTGGCAAATAAGATCGATTTGTCTTAAATTGCGATTTCCAAGAGAGTTCTAAAGATAGAAGTAAAAGGATTATCACTTCTTACATTGAATAATGTATGGGTTGATTTTCAAATGGTGCAAGAGAACCCATTTCTTCTTATTGACAAGTCATTGCGGCGATTGTATCAACTCATTGAGGTTAATATCTTGTTTTGGCTATTGCAAAAAGAACAAAATGGAGCTTTACTAACAAAAAATAAAATGTCAGATATATAAATAATGATAAAGCATTTTAGAGAAATTCACCGATTGATGAATCGATTTGGTCCTGCAAGGCTAGCTGTTGTAAACCCCCAGCATCCACATTTACAATATATTCTAAAGAAATCAACCCATAAGGGATTTATTGAGCCACTTTTATTCATTAATGACGATCCAACCATTGCTGCGAGGGAAGCAATTGAGGCAGTTGCTTCAGGAAAAGCAGACCTGTTAATGAAGGGAAATATTGACACGGCTACATTGCTTAGTATCATTTTAAACAAAGAATACGGATTGCGGACTGATAAGCTCTTGTCCCATATTTCTGTCATCGAAACGCCTTTTTATAATCGGTTTATGTTGTGTTCTGACGGAGGTATTAATATTCATTTAAATGAAGATACTGTATCAGGTATTATTGAAAATGCTTTATCATTAGCAACTAATTTAACTATTCAAAAGCCAAATGTTGCTTTCCTATCTTTGGTAGAAACCATTACACCTAAATTGCCATCTACCAAATTATGGAAGAAAATGACTCAAAAATATTTGACCGACAATCGATTAACAACGGAAGGTCCCATCGCATTAGACATAGCAATATCAGCGATTGCTGCAGAAAGAAAATCAGTTGAATCCAAAATTGCCGGAAAAACAGATATATTTATCGGCCCGACCATAACTTCCATTAACATGATGGTGAAAGCGTTGATTAACGTGGGTGGCGCGAGAGGTGGGAGCATTATTTTGGGAGCCAAATGCCCCATCATTCTTTTATCCCGATCAGAAACAAGAGGCACCAAGATGAATTCCATAACGCTGGGTTTACTTGCTTTAAATCGTAGTTAATATTATTTTTACCGAAGAATCTCTTTTCAGCCGATAGAAAGATATCTAATCACAAAAACTCCTAATCACAATAATTATTAAAATTATTGCCAGTTAAGACCACAAAGATTAGTCAATGCTTCTGAAATTGATTTATACAAAATTTCAGTCAAATGAATATTAATGATGATATAGTGAACTGATAATATATTATTTCATTTTTTTCAACACTCAACTTGCAGGGGGTTAGAACAAATTCTTATTATTCTATAGGTAAATCGTATGCGTTTAATATTTATAGGCCCCCCCGGTGTTGGAAAAGGAACACAAGCAAAGCGGATTTGTGAACATTTTGACATCTTGCATTTATCCACTGGAGATATTCTTCGTAAAGAAATTGCTCAAAATTCAATCGCCGGTCAAACAGCAAAAAGTTATATTGATAAAGGAGCTCTGGTTCCGGATTCTGTGTTATTGGATATGATGTCTGTCCGCTTAAACCAAGAGGATAGTCTCAAAGGATACTGCCTGGATGGCTTTCCACGGACAATTCCCCAAGCCGAGGGACTAGAAAACATTCTTAACACATTACACCAATCCATCGATGCTGTTATCAGCATAGATGCCCATGAAACCGAATTAGTTAACCGCCTCGTTTTACGTGGAAAAGATTCCGGCAGAACAGATGACACACCCGAAGTTATTAAACAACGTCTGGATGTCTATAGGAAACAAACAGCGCCATTAATCGATTTTTATTCAAAGAGAAATCTTATCACCAACGTAGATGGTATCGGAAATATTTCGGAAATAACACATCGAATTCTAAATATTTTAAATTAATATGTTAAAGATTGGCCTAACAGGTGGTATCGGTTGTGGGAAAAGTACAGCCAGCCTTTTTCTTAAAGAACTGGGTGCTTATATTTTCGATGCGGATATAGAAGCGAAGAAATTATTGACTAATAATCCCACCGTTCAAAGTGAACTTATTGCTGAATTTGGTACAGACATAATGGGTCCTTCTAATACCATTTCCAGGGAGAAATTATCCCACATCGTTTTTCAGGATGAAGATCATCAAATGCGTCTCAACCTGGTGGTTCATCCATATATATACGATTTAATTGATGAACAATTTGAAAAAATCATTTCTGAAAAAAAACATTTCATGTTTGTTGTGGATGGTGCGATGATTTTTGAGTCCGGCTACGATCAGCATTTGGATTATGTGATCCTTATTACAGCTATATTAAAAAACAGAATGGCCAGGGTCATCGCCAGAGGAATTCTTACCCGGGAAGAAATTCTCCAGAGGATGGAATTCCAGTGGTCGGAAAAAGAAAAAATAGGGCTTGCCGATTTTGTAATCCACAACGACGGATCAGAGGAAGACTTGAAAAAAGAAATAACTGATATTTTTCAGAAAATTGTCTAACGGATTGACCTTCTTAGAGCCATGGGTTTACTCAATATTTCCTTGTATATCACAGCCCTTTTTACCTCATGATAATTGGTAAAAAATGCTTTTTTTAAAACGACCGTTTTTTTTGATTTACGTTTTAATGTTCCTATGTCTCTGTGTGTTACATCCGTAGTTATCGGTTCAGCTGCTTTTATTATTGGTGTAGAGGGCTCTGTAATTTCTAGTTCAATTTCGTTGTCAATTGATTTATCTGCAGATGATAGAATTTCTTCCTCAATATCTGATTCGTTTTCGAATAGATCCGGAAAGAAATCTTTTACGAACCCCGGCGCCTCCCAATTTTTTTCTTCCTCTTCCATTTTTCGAGAAGCAGCCTTCTGCTGCTTCTTTTTCATCATAGCAGACAGGAGATAAACAATCAGGAGGAATATCCAGTAGCTAAACCCTTCCATTAATCGTTATCCTTATTGGGATTATGGGGCTCATCGCCTGTATCAGCAATCGATTCGCGCATAGAAGTATCTGATTGAATATTCTTCATATTATAGTAATCAAATACGCCCAAATTCCCCTCGCGAAAAGCTTGCGCCATTGCTTTGGGTACTTCAGCTTCAGCTTCCACTACAAGTGCTTGCATTTCCTGAGTTCTGGCTTTCATTTCCTGTTCCTCAGCCACGGCCATGGCACGACGCGTTTCTGCTTTCGCCTGGGCCACCCGTAAATCAGCTTCTGCCTGGTCTGCCTGAAGGCTGGCACCAATATTTTTACCAACATCCAAATCGGCAATATCAATGGAAAGAATTTCAAAGGCAGTTCCGGCATCCAATCCTTTTTGTAGCACCGCTTTTGAAATATTATCCGGATTTTCTAATACAGAATTATAATTAGCAGAAGAGCCGATGGCGCTTACAATCCCTTCTCCTACGCGAGCAATAATGGTATCATCTGTCGCACCTCCGACCAATCCGGGTATATTGGTTCTAACCGTAACGCGGGCTCGGGCTTTCAATTCAATACCATCTTTTGCCACCGCAGAAAGATATCCTTCCTTTGGCGCATCAATCACCTTAGGATACACGCTGGTGGCTACTGCTGCCTGAACATCCCGACCCGCTAAGTCAATAGCCGTTGTCGTTTCATAGGTTAGCGGAATATTTGCTTTTTCTGCGGCAATCAATGCAATCACAATATTTTGAATGTGTCCTCCTGCCAGAAAATGGGTTTCCAACATATCCGTAGAGATAGTAGGCAGGCCGGCTTTATGCAAATTGATTACACCATCGACAATCAGTCTTGGTGGAATTTTTCGTAAACGCATTCGGATCAAATCTATAATAGTAATAGGACCTAATCCCAAACTCATGATGGATTGTACCCATAATCCAAGGGGGACAAAATAGAAAAGCAATACTACAAATAGTAGCAGTACTGATAGCATAATAATAGAAGCAATAGTCATTATTGTATTCCTTTATTTAAATTAGTTTGTCTGACAACCACATGGTTCCCGTCAACAGAAAGAATTATAATTGGTGTATCTTTATTAATATATGAACCCTCAGTCACAACAAAGATTCTTTGTTCGTTAACTAATACCCAGCCAGATGGGCGTAGATCTGTTTCGGCAACCCCTTGATTTCCAATAAATTTTTCCAGTCCAATCGACGAAGTGTAACCTTTTTCCTTCAGTTGGACAGACGGAGATGTTAATTTTTTCCAAAGTGATGTTTTTGTCATCAACTTAAATAATAACACGAGACCAATCAATCCACCGATGATTCCGATCGTTAACCCTGTCAATGCCATAGAATGAATTTCCTGCCCAACGGGTACATCCGGCAAGAGTAATTCATAAAGACCCCATAAAATAAATCCAATGCCAGAAATACCTGCAATACCAAATCCCGGGATTAACAATGCTTCAATGAGTAATAAAACAGCCCCAACAAATAAAATCAGCAAGTCGCTCATCGTGGCTAAATTGACAATATAGGATGCCCCAAGTGATAAAGCCAGACACACAGCTCCGAAGGTCCCCGGTAATCCCCATCCCGGGCTCTGTAATTCAAATAAAATACCAAGAAATCCAAAGGTAGTTAAGAGAGACGCCACAACCGGGTTAGTAAGAAATCGTACAAAATTTTCTGACCAATTTTCTTTTGAAGATCGTATGGTTGCCTGGGATAGGCCTAATTCTGCCAGAACACCAACTAAAGTCTCCGTTTTACCATCTACCATTTTATACCGAAGAGCTGATTCAGTTGTTAGGGTAATTAATTTCCCTTCTTTACGGCCTTCTAAGTCAGTGACTTCAATCGAATCTCCATCTATCACCAAATGGGAAAAAGATAATTCTTCATCTACCATCCCTTTGGCAATATTAACATTCCGTCCTCGTTTTTCAGCCGTTGATGCCATTTCTTCTCTCATGTAACTAATTACTTTTTCACTGGCTTTTTTCCCTTGCATATCCACAGCTGTTGCAGCACCAATAGTTCCCCCGCCAGTCATCCAAATTTTTTCACAAGACAATGAAATTAAGGCACCTGCAGAAATGGCTCTTCGGTTGATAAAAGCCACTGTCAAGACATCAGATGCCAAGATAGCATCTTTAATTTGAGTCGCTGCATCAATACGACCTCCAAAAGTATCAATGTCAAAAATAATCGCCTTGGCACCCGCATCTTCCGCTTCGGCAATCGCCCGTTCAATATAAGGTGGGAGGCCAAGGTCAATCACGCCTTGGATAGGAACACGATACACCAGCGTCTCTGCCGAAAGAATCGACAAAAACAAAGATAGGAATAATAGGATTCTCATTTTCATTTTGTTAAATCAATTTAGTGCTAATTTTCATACTGCCATCGGAGAAATATATTTTATATTCCCCAATTCTGCAGACCAATTTACAACATCATGCGCATTCAATATCGATTGACCCATATATATATATCTCTGTTTTCAGGTTGGTTAAAAAGTTTATCCGAGTCCGAACGAGAGAGATTTGCCCTAAGATTTGCCCGCCTTGCTTACTATATACTTTCCCTTAGGAAAAAAGATTCATCTAAAAATATTCTAATTGCCTTTCCATCAAAAAGTGCTCAACAACGAGATAAATTATTAAAAAATTCCTATGCCTTTTTTGCTAAATCTTTTTTGCAGTTTTTAGCTTTACCTAAAGCATATCAGTTTATTAAAATCAACGTCAAGGGGAAACAGCTCCTTGACGATGCATTAAAAAAAGGGAAAGGAGTTATCCTGGTAACGGGTCATTTCGGTAAATGGGAAATTTTGAGCGCATGGTTAGGTTCCTCCGGTTACCCTGTCTATGCGGTTGCTCACCGTCAGAAAAATCGTGGTGCTGATTTGTTTTTCAAATCGTATCGAAAAAGCTTGGGAATGGAAATGATTTATCGAAAATCTTCCCTGAAAAATATGTATCACATACTGGATGAAAATAAAATATTGGTTTTGGGGAGTGATCAAGATGCAAAATCCCGCGGAATATTTGTCAAATTCTTTAATAAACCAGCATCCACTCCAAAAGGTGCAGCCCGATTCCATTTGGAAACACATTCTCCACTTTTATTCATATCCTGCCACCTGGATCAGCGCGGGCAATATAATCTCCATATCCAACCCGTCAATCCTAGTGGTCCTATCACCGTTGAAACCATTACCCAGGCATATACAGATTTGTTGGAAGAAAAAATCCGTCAGTTTCCTGATCAATATTTTTGGTTCCATAGGCGTTGGAAAACACAACCTTCCCATTCAACAGAATGAGAGTCATTGATGTTAACTCTGCAGATGCCGTCCCCCTTGCCCTAAGCGTCATTGAGGAAGGAGGGATTATTATATACCCAACTGATACAATTTATGGATTTGGTGTAGATGCTGGTAATGAAGATGCAATTGATAAACTTAATAAAATTAAAGGTCGCCAACAGCCTATGAGTGTATTGGCTCCTGACAAAGAAATAGCCCTTTCTTGGGGAAATATTTCTGACGATGAAAAAAAAATGATTGAATTGAAACTGGAAAGTAAAACCACTGTCATATTTACAATAAAAGCGGGCATAGTAAGTTCAAAAATATTGGGAGAAGGAAACACTTTGGGTGTTAGAATCCCTGAAAATGATTTTTGCAATCAGATTTCTTCCCTTCGAAAAACTCCAATTACCACCACTAGCGTAAATGTCCATGGTCAGTCTCCCGTCAATGATCCTCGTAATATTGTTAAAATGTTTGGCAATAAAATAAACTTATTTATTCATAGTGAAAATTTAGAAGGAAAACAAAGCTCTGTTGTGTTTAAAATATATCGTGGCCAGATTAGTCAAATAAGATAAATGCGATATTTCCTTTTAATTATTACTATTATTTCTGTTTCTCAAGGTGAAGAATTACCTTTCAAAATCGGCGAAAAATTAATTTACAGCGTTAAATTTAACATTATTCCTTCTGGAACGGCATCCCTGGAAGTACTTGCCAGAGATACGATTAATGGAAAAGGAACATACCATGCACGGTTTACCGCTCGAACCAACCAAACATTCGACCGACTATTTAAAATTCGAGATCAGATCGATATCTGGATGGATGATAAAGATTTGTACACTCATCAGTTAAATAAATCGATTTTAGAGGGCAACTATTCCAAAAATCTGACAACTTCTATTTTTTATAACGATTCTCTTGCCATAATAAATTCTGATTCAGTTAAAATATTAGATATAGTGCGGGATCCGTACTCGCTATTCTATTATTTAAGGTCTATGCCCTTAGAGGTTGGTCAGGTACTAAGTTTTAAGTCATTTGAAAATAAAAAAGCAACCCCGTTCAAACTGGCTGTTACTGGAATCGAGAAAGTGACGACAGAAGCTGGAACTTTTTCCTGTTTAATTGTACGGCCATTTCGTCAGGGTAAGGCTCTGTTAAAAAATAAAGGTGATATGCAAATATGGTTTAGCAATGATGAAAAGCGATTCCCCATTAAAATTCAAATTAAAATGAAATTTGGATCTATGTTATTAAAACTAAAAGAGGTCACTGACCGATAAGCCTACCAATATCATTAAAGATCACCGTTGCAACCAATAACAATAAAAAAGCCATTCCAATTTGTTGAATAGCCATTCGAACTTTTATCGATAATTTACGGCGAATAATTCCTTCAACTATAATAATGAGAATATGTCCCCCGTCTAATCCTGGAATAGGTAAAATATTAATAAAGGCTAAATTACAACTAATCAATGCCATAAAAGTCAGAAGCGCTGTCCATCCGGCCTTCGCAGTTTCGCCCGCCAGTTGTGCAATCATGATCGGTCCGCCAATATCCTTCAAAGAGGCGTCTCCATTGACCAGCATGGTAATAGACATAATAATAATCCCAAATCCATTTGCAGTTGCCACAGAACCTGTCTTGAGCGCTTCTCCAAAACCCACTGGACGAAAATCATAATCTTGTATAATACCTATAACCCCCAGCGTATCTAATTTCCCATTCACAACCGCAACTTGGAATCTGGTGGTCACATTCACATCAAAATTTTCCTGGTTTCTTTGAATTGTGAGGGAAATATCTCTATTGGGCAACTGATGTATTTTGTCAGAAATATTTGACCATGTGTTTATTAGCTCACCATTGACAGATATAATTCTGTCTCCAACTTCTAAGCCGATCTTTTCTGCTGGCATATCAGGAACCAATTGAGCGATAACCGGTTCATTGCTTAATTCTGGAACACCTGTGTATTTTGTAACTCCGGTAAATAAAATAAACGCTAATACAATATTCATCAGTACACCAGCGCTCATGACCCAAGCCTGGGCCCAGGGAGATTTACTCATTAGTTCATCTTCAGAGTGAGTAATATGATCATCAAGGCTTTCATCAATTGTTCCAGCCATTTTCACATAACCCCCCAATGGAATGATGGCTAAACAATATTCTGTATGACTTCCCTTTTTTCCAGGAGAAACAAGTGTTTTTTCAATAACCGGTCCCCAGATAAGTCTTCTGTTTTCATTCAAATGATAGAAAAAAAGTCTGAACAACCAACCTCCGTCTATGGAAGTCAGAGTAATTAATCTCGGTGGGAATCCAATCGAAAAACGATCAACCCGAACACCCACTGATCTTGCCGCCAAGAAATGCCCTGCTTCGTGAACTGTAACCAGAACACCTAATACGACTATTGTGGCCCATAATGTGGTCATAAGTAAATATTACCTCAAATAATTAGTTGAATGCATTAACAAAATCCATAGTCCATAGTTCCAACTCCTGCAAATTTTCTAAAGATGGTTCTAAAATACGGTGATGGTCGGAGCAAGCTTTTTCAATAATGATCGGAATATCCGTAAACTTTATACGACCTTCCAAAAATAGATAGACAGCTTGTTCGTTGGCAACATTTAGCACAGCAGGGGTTGTTCCTCCGCTTTTTAATGCTTCATATGCTAGATCGATGCATGGAAATTTTTCCCTATCCGGGAATTCAAAGGACAACGTTTTAATTTTTACAAAATCCAGTGTAGCCCAGTGAGTTTCTACATGTCGTGGATAAGTTAAAGCATATTGAATAGGGATTTTCATATCTGGAATACCCAATTGAGCCTTAACGGACTGATCTGAAAATTCAACCATAGAATGAATGATAGACTGTGGATGAACAATGATTTCAATCTGATCTGCCTGCAGATTAAAAAGCCATTTAGCCTCAATAACCTCTAATCCTTTATTCATCATGGTGGCAGAGTCTATGGTGATTTTATTACCCATATCCCAATTGGGATGATTGAGTGCTTCTTTTGGCGTTATGTCATTAAAGGTTTTAATATCTCTCGTGCGAAACGGTCCACCGCTTCCTGTGAGAATAATTTTTTTAACATCAGATATATTTTCTCCTGCAAGACATTGCCATATGGCTGAATGCTCGCTGTCAACCGGAAAAATTTTTGCACCCGTTTTTAATTTAATGATGTTAATCAAGGGACCTGCCATTACCAGGCTTTCTTTATTACTTAATGCGACATCTATACCCGCTTCCAACGCACAAATGGTCGGTTCCATCCCGGCACTCCCGACTAAGCCATTCATGACAATATCTACATCATTTCTTTTAGCAATTTCTAGTAAACCGTCTCTTCCAACCAATATATCAACTGATCCGTGAATTTGTCTGGTCAAATATGGATACAATGATTCATCTCCAATGACAACGGCCTTGGGGTGAAATTTATTCGCTTGCTCTACGAGTTTATCTGCATTTTTATACGCTGTTAAATAAACGATCTCAACATCATTTCCTAAATTTTCACATACCCTGAGTGTATTAACACCGATGGACCCTGTTGAGCCAAGGATGGTTAATCGTTTTCTCATTAGAAAAATGATTTTAACATCTGAAAATTAAACTGCAAGAAAGTTGAAGTAAATTGTGTTTGAATATTGATATCAAACATTTGAAAATGATAACGCGTCCCTACCATAATATAGACTAGTGAGTTTTCCAGCCGCGTCGGTATCTTTTTATCATTTATATTGTTGAAGCGGACTTTATAATTATTAATCCCAACACCAATATCGAAAGGAACCTCAAAAATTGTTTTTTCCGATAAAAGATTGAAATCAATCATTTTAATTTTCATATCCGCTGTTCCTTCCAACCAGCCAATCCCTATAGAAGCAGACCAGGTATCTTTGTAATATTCCAATCCATATCCAGCCATATTCATCGATTCATTTTTTGGTGATATTAAATTCATTCTTCCTTTTAATACTAAATTATCAGAAGCAAGCAACTGACCCTCCACAAATAGTGAAAATAGATGGGGATTTGTTTGGAGTGACTCATGGGGAATATCCCATCCAAGAGGAAAAGAAACAGCAAGCCCTACTCTTTTACTTTCTGACAAATTCATTCTGGTTGGATGGCCAAATGATAACACGCTTGATCTAACAATGGGTTCGACTTGTTTAAGAAAAATATTCTTATTAGCAGCGGACAGATCAAATGAAAGCCACTGTCCTAGAACAGGGGCAGTAATGATAGTCAGTAACAATATACGGGGAATGGGCATTCGAATCATTTTCCATATTAAATAATACCACGATTACTGGATTCAATAAAATCCAAGATCAATTTAATTTCTCTAGTATTTTCAAATTCGTTTCTAATTTTTTCTAAGGCTTCTTTCCGGTTATAGTTTTCAGATCGAAAAAATAATCGATATGCTTCTTTAATTAAACTACGTGTTTTCCTGTCAAAACCACGGCGACGCAATCCAATTTGATTAATGGCAGAAAAGTTTAAAGGTTCTCCGGCAGCTAATATATAGGGTGGAACATCTTGTACAACTCTGAACCCGCCTCCAATGAAAACGTGTTCTCCAATTTTAGTAAATTGATGGACAAGAACCCCACCACCCAAAGAAACCCAATCTCCAAGCTCAACGTGACCCCCTAATGTGGCCAAGTTTGCCATCACTACATGATTACCAACAATGCAATCATGAGCAACGTGCGTATATGCCATCAGCAATACATCATGGCCAATATCGGTGGACCCTCTTGCAGCAGTACCACGATTGATGGTGACTGATTCACGAATAATAACATTATTCCCGATATTGGTTTTGGTTATCTCCCCGGAAAATTTTAAGTCTTGTGGAATTTCACCTATTGAACAATTGTGGAATATTTTTCCATGCTTACCAATCGATGTTTCTGATTTAATGGTCGTATGATTCCCAATCGTTGTCCAATCACCAATGGCAACATTTTCTTCAATAATACTGTAGGGACCGATAGATACATTATTCCCGAGTTCTGCTTTTTTCGAAACCAGGGCTGTTGGATGTATATTGGTTGAAATCGTTACACTCCTACACGATCTACAATATTAGCCATAATGATTCCTTCGGCCACTTTTGACTCCTTTACGTAGGCAACACCGCTAAGCTTGATTGCATGCAGTCGGATTTTAATTAATTCCATTTCAATGCGCACCTGATCTCCGGGAATAATCGGTTTTCTAAATTTTGATTTTTCTACTGCTGAAAAAAACATATTTTTTTTCATAGGATCTTCGACAGAATTCAGGACTAAAAAAGCACCTGCCTGAGCCATGGATTCCAAAATAAGTACTCCGGGCATCACAGGTTGCCCTGGAAAGTGCCCCTGAAAAAACGGTTCGTTTATGGTAACATTTTTAATGGCTACGCAGTATTTATCTGGAACCAATTCAACAATTCTATCTATCATTATGAATGGGTATCTGTGGGGAATGAGATTCATTATATCTGTAATCGACAACATCTTCGTCTCCATTATTTATTAATTGACCATTTTTGAAAAGTAGTCGGAATATTCTTGTCTCACCCGCTTCACAAATTCCACATTACTGGCGTGGCCACTCCTGGCTGCGGTTACATGGCCTTTAATAGGAATTCCCAGCAGGGCTAAATCGCCGATGAGATCCAACGTTTTATGTCTGACTGGTTCATTTTTAAACCTTAATTTTTTCCCGTTCAAAATGCCATTTGCACCTGAAATGATGGTTTCTTCTATCCCAAATAAATCTTGGAGATGGTCCATTTCTCCCGGATCAAATGCTTTATCAATAATAACAATTGCATTTTCAAAGCTACCCCCTTTAATCAACCCTTGTTCTTTCAACATTTCAACTTCACTTAAAAAACAAAATGTTCTGGCTGGTGCTACCTCCTTTGCAAAATCTTCTTCCATATTATAAATAGCCTCATACTGAGTCCCCAGCTGGGGAAGAGGATAATCAACCATAAAAGTCACTCGAAAGCGGTTTGACGGGATAACATGAATATCTATTTCTTTCACTGGATCGGAATAAGTCACAGCATTGCTGATAGGTAGCACTTTTCGAACAGCATCTTGAGTAACCTGTCCGGAATGTCTTAAGACATTCACGAAATCTTTAGCGCTTCCGTCCATAACAGGCGTTTCTTTACTGGTCAATTCAATAAGTATATTATCAATTCGCAAGCCGGAGACAGCTGCTAGTGCATGTTCAACGGTGTGTATGGTCACGCCATTTTGTTTGATGGTAGTTCCCCGAGCAATATCAATCACATGATCAATGTCTGCTTTAATAGCAGTGCTCCCTTTTATATCTGATCTTTTAAACCGGATGCCGTAGTTTTCCGGTGCGGGTTTAAAGGTAATTTTACTTTCAACTCCCGTATGGAGACCAACGCCCATACAAGATATAGCCTGTTTAATGGTCCGTTGTCGACGGTGGTGTTTAGTTGCCATTTTCTATCTTTGCAATACGTTTTTTTAGTGAATTAATTTCTAACAAAACAGCATCTTTTTTGTTTTGCTCTCTTATTTTTCTTGCAGGCATCCCTGAATATACCTGATGGCCCGGAAGCGATTTAGTGGCCACGCTTTTGACTGCAAATATGGCATTGTCACCAATTTTTACGTGAGGAATCACACCTGAGTGTCCGGCGAATATACAATAATCTCCAATATCTACGCTCCCGGCTATTCCGACCCCTGCAGCAAAAAGGCAACCTTTCCCTGTCTTTACATTATGAGCGATATGAACTAAATTATCCAACTTACTTCCTGAACCAATGATTGTTTTGCCAATGGTTCCTCTGTCTATGGTACAATTTGCACCAATATCAACATTATCCCCAACAATAACTATTCCTAACTGGGGCACTTTATAATGAATACCGTCTGATTCCACATAACCAAACCCATCACTACCAATGACGGTACCGCTGAAAATTGTACATCCCTGTCCTATCTTGCAGGAATGATAAATATGGATATGACTGTGGAGTGTACAGCTAGATCCGACAACACTATTCCTCCCCAAAACAGTATTGGCTCCGATCAATGTATTTTCTCCTATGACAGCACCGTTTTCTATTACACAATGGGGGCCAATACTTACGTGATCTCCAATCACTGCTTTTTCAGAAATCACAGCAGTGGGATGAATACTCCAATCAATGTCTGGTTTTTCCTGAAAAAATTTCAGGACTCTGGTAAAAGCCAACTGGGGATTCTTTACCAGGATACCATTTAAATTAGATAATACTTTTTTATCAGCAGTGATAATGGCAGAGGCGGCTGTACTTAAGGCGTATTTTTTGTAAATGGGATTACTCAAAAAGGTAATAGTGCCTGCTTTTCCTTTTTGAATCTCAGAAACACCATAAATTTCCAGCTTCGAATTGCCAACAACCAACCCGTCGGTTAGCTCGGCCAATTCATGCAATGATGCCAAGGGAAATGTTAATTTTCTTTTTCGGAAATATTGTATTTCCGAAGTTCGTATAGTACGTCGTCAGTTACATCAAAAGCGGGGTTGCCATAGAGAAGAGAAACAGAGCCATCTATAATATAGTCATATCCCTTTTCTGCCGATACTTTATCTACCGCTCTTTTCACTTTTGAAAGAATCTCATATTCCATTTGAGCTTGTTTTTGATATAAAACACCCTCAGGCCCCACTTTTTCAGCTTGAAACATTTGCAATTCACGTTCTTTAGTTGCTATTTCCTGTTCTTTTTCACGACGCCAATCTGGCGAGCTCATTAATCGTTGGGTTTCATAAGCATTTTTAATACTGTCCAAAGCCATTAACTGGATTTGGTATTCCATTTGTACATTACGGAATTCCGCCTGCAGCTGTGCTTCGGCATCTTTAAACTCTTCATATTCCTGACGAATGCGATCCGACTGAACGAAGCCGATTTTAATTTCTGCAAATAATCCTGATGTTAGCATACCGGCTATGATTGTAACAAATATGATTGTTTTTCTCACAAGTCCTCCTTGTTTAAGGTGTTAAAATGATTGACCAAAAATGATGGTATAATTCCAGCCTTCTGGCAAAGTATCTCCGTTGTTATCGTCAAATCCATATCCCATGTCAAATCCCAGCATTCCAATCATTGGCATGAAAAAACGGACACCTATCCCAGCGGAGCGTTTTAAACTTAACGGGCCCGTTCTGGGCATATTAAAAGGTTCCAACATTGAGGTTGAATCCCAAACATTTCCTGCTTCGGCAAACAATAAACCATAAATGACCGGATTTTCTGAGAATGGAAACCGCAATTCAGTTACAAATTTTATTAATGATGTTCCATAAACTGTGTTTCCGCTGGAAGATTTAGGTCCAATAGAATTTTCTGCATATCCTCTTAACATATTGCCATAAGGAATACCGTTTCCGCCCATAATAAATTTTTCGTCCCAAGGGATGATGGATCTTTTTTCCCGGGACTTTAGGGGTTCAACAGTACCTATTTTTAATGAACTCATCAATACAAATTTCCAGAATGTAGGTGTATACCATTCCAAATTCAATACATGTTTCAAAAAGTCTTCATTCCCCCCAAAAGGACCACCAGATAATGTTGCTTCCCAAGTAAAACGGGAACCTTTACTAGTAAATTCCTGCCTGTCACGGCTATCCCGTGACAGAACCTGGGTGATTGCCAACCCTCTGGATTCATCCAACCCTCCTGCATAACTGTTTATATTTTCCTGGGAGCCCTGATATTTTTTAATGGATGTATTCATCACCCAATATCCACTGAAATAATCGTCTGGCCATTTAAAACGGCGCCCCCATTGTACAGATCCGCCTAAAACTTGTGTATCTAATTGAATTCCATAACCGGTAGCTGCACCTCTAAAAGAATTGTAAAATGAAAAACCAATGCGATTAGGAGTATCAAAAATTTGTGGGTCAACAAATCGAATACTGAATGATTCATATTTCGCTCCTGGACGGCTGCTATAATAATTTAATGACTGCTGAGAGCCCACATTATAGCTGATCGTTAATTGCTGTCCCAACCCTCTGAAATTAGCAAACTCGACACCACCGCCACCCATCAATCCATATACGCCGCTGTATCCAACATTCATATTGGCTCGATCAGAGGATTTTTCTTCTACGGTAATTTCTAAATCAATTTCATCTTCATCAACCGGGACGACATCTGGAATCACATTGCTAAAATAATTCAGAATAAATAATTCCCGTGCACTTCGCTGGAGCTGCTGACGGTTGAAAATATCACCCGGAAAAACATGGAGTTGGCGTCTAATCACATTTTCTCTGGTTTTATCATTTCCTTCCACATAAATATTTCGAATATAAACTTTATGATTTTCAGTTATTTCAAAATGGATATCTAAAGAATCTAAACCAACCGGAGTAAATCGAGGTTGGATACTACTATAGATATAACCCCTATCCATATACAAACCATGCATGCGTTCGAATACTGCAATATTGAATTCTTCTTCATTATAACGATCTCCAGCTTTTAAATCTAAGGCAAGGGCCAGCTGTTCATCTGTATATAATGAATTTCCTTCCCAAGAAAAATGTCTATAGTGATACTGAGGGCCTTCCAATATTTTAAGATTAATAAACATATATTTCTTCTCATCACTATAATGTATGGAATCTGATACAATCGTCGCGTCGCGATATCCTTCCTTTCGGTAAAAATTAATTAAGTTAATTTTATCCTCTTCATATTTTTTCACATCGAAATGAGATCTCCAAAATAAATACCAGCGCTGTTGTTTCGTGTCCTTCATTATTCTCCTCAAACGGAAAGAAGAAAATTGATGATTACCAGAGAATACAATTTTCCGCAACTTGACTTTTTTATTTTCTCTAATTTTAAAAACTAGATTTCGTGTTTGTTTCTTTTTAGGGTCACTGATATCAGCGATATCATTAGGCTCTTTTAATTGGCCATCAATATCTGCGAGTAAATAACCATCCTCCTTATAGAGGTCTTTCATTTGATTGATCGTGGAAGTGATAAGATTCGGGCTGATTCTCATTCCTGAACGGAGATTCAATTCTTCATCGAATTTTTTATCTTTGATTTTTTTATTACCTTTAAAGTCAACGGTCCCTAATAAATAATTTTCTGTTATCATAATGGTCACATCAATACCGTCTTCCTCTTCCTGATCCATTTTGATTTGAATATCACTAAAAAGTCCTAGTTGCCAGAGTCGTTTTACTGCCCTAGAAAAATCGCCTGGAGCAATCACTTCATTTTCCCGTAGACCGGCTGTATAACGGATCATGGTTTCTGAAGTGAGGATATTTCCTTCTATATTGACTTTATTTAACTTTATATCATTTTGTTGCGCAACGAGGGAGCTTATAATTAAAAAGGTGATAAAGTGTTTTTTAAACATTCTTTAACTGTTCTCTTTCTTCAACTGTTCGCTCACTTTTCCAAATCGCCGTTCTCGTTCCTGATAATTTTTGATAGCGATATATAATTCTTCTTCTCTAAACCGGGGCCAATATGTATCTGTAATGTAAAATTCAGAATAAGCAATCTGCCATAAAAGGAAATTACTAACCCTTTTTTCCCCACCGGTCCTAATAAGCAACTCCGGGTCAGGAACATTTGCTGTATATAAGTAAGTTTTAAAAAGATCTTCAGATATTGAATCTTTTTTGATTTTTCCAGCTTCTATATCATGGCATATAGCATTAATAGCACAAAGTATTTCCTGCCGGCCGCTATAACTCAATGCAAGAATCAGATTGAGGCCGGTATTGGTTTTAGTTTGTTCGATTCCATCTAAAATTCCCTTTTGGGCATCCACCGGTAAATCTTCAAGGGACCCGATGGCAGTTAATCTCACATTTTTTTTATCCAATTCAACGATCTCTTTCCGAATCGTTTTGAGCAATAAGGTCATTAAGGCGGAGACTTCTTTTTTTGGCCGAGACCAGTTTTCAGAAGAAAAAGTATATAAAGTCAAATGCTTGACACCTAATTCACCACACACTCGTGTAATTTCTCGTACTGAGTTAATCCCTTCGCGATGTCCCGCAAATCGAGGGAGCCCTTTTTCTTTTGCCCATCGTCCGTTGCCATCCATAATAATAGCAATATGACTGGGAATATTTCTATTCGAAACAATTTGATTTTTTAATATATTAATTGACATTATACTACGTTAACCATCAAAAACTGCGGGCGAAATTACTTTTTACCTTGCCTATAAACAACTTGTTGTGTGGGCTATAACGAAACGAATTCATTCAGGTTCCACATAGAGTTCAGCAAGATGATGATTAAACATTTTTATTTCTTCTGGGATTTGTATTTCTTTAAATATTTCTCGACATTGATAGCATACGGCCTCATCTTCTGTTCGCTTATAAAGGAACCAATCAATCATTGCCACGACCCCAAGGCTCAATCCATAGGTAAAAGGAACCAAAAGGGCCCCAGCTAAAATAAACAAGCAACCAGTGGTCCGGTTAAAATGTTTTTGACGATAAAAGTCTTTACAACCACATTGGGGACATTTTGAAAAATCTATCTCATCCATCACAGAATAAGTCCATCTTGGAATAAAATGAATTTATAACAAAGATCACCCACCATAATAGATAACACGCTAATATATAGTAGTCCTGTGGCACTTTGAGTCGCATGAAGTTTTAACGTTCTCCAAATCAGAAAATGGAGAGAAAAGGGCACAATAATTCCAAAGAAGAAGGCAACGCCCAAAAAGAACCCGTCCAGTGTCTGAAGATATTGCAAGAGAGTCTGGGAAACTCCGTAATCATTGAGAATGCGGACAGATGGAAATTGAAATAAATTCCAAATGAGACGGATACTCAATAAACCGGCTAATCCATTGGATGCTTTTTGTAATAAACGAATCGGAAGTTGAATTACATTTAAGTACCAATGGCCCAGAATCATAGCAAAAAGAACGCTGGCAACAATGGCTTGACTGATCATCGCCATGAGAATAACAATGACCGGTTTATCTATAGGCAAAAGGTGGATCATTAAATAAGAAAAGATAATACCACCAACCACTGAAGATATGGAAACGACTATATTGGATACCTTGCCTGAATTCCAGTAAAAAAATGTAATCGCTAGATGTAGACCCAGCCAACCGATCATTCCAAATAGAATGGGTAGGTAAGATTTACCGGATATAAATAATACGATGGCCATCCCGCCAAGGAGTCCTGATAGCCCAAGATTGAAATTATAGAAGCCACTGTCGATTATTTTTCTTGGAGTAAACCATAGAAAAAATGGAAATAATACTGCAAACCCGAAAAGAGTATATATTATTATATCAGACAGATGGGTTATCATAGGCGATCCAACGCTAGGATTGCAATATTGTATCAATACTATCGGCGATATGATTGTAAATCTTTGATACGGCAGAATTCGGTTCACTTAATACCAACGGTTTACCCTCATCTGTTGCTTCCATCAATTCAAAAGAAAGAGGTATTTCTCCCAGAAGGGGAACACCTAACCGGTCGCTTTCTTTGGCCCCGCCTCCTTTTTTAAACAGGTTTAATTGAAATTCAAATTGCCCTTTTTCATCGATCGGTATATTTTTCTTTCCAGAAATATCTAATACCAGTCCTTTACTTTTACCTGTTATTTTCCCTTTTATTATTAACCCGGACATATTTTCTACGACACCCAGAACCGGTGTTTGTACTTTCCGGAACATATCAGCACCTTTTCGGACATCTGCAAGAGCCATATCCTGAGGCGTTGTTACAATAATGGCTCCTGATATTCTAATTTTTTGTGTTAAAGTTAATTGAACATCCCCTGTCCCGGGTGGCAAATCTAAAATAAGATAATCCAACTCCCCCCAAATAACATCCTGAAAAAATTGCTCTGTCATACGGCTGACCATGGGTCCCCGCCAAATGGTTGGTGTATTGTTACCACTGATAAAACCAAAAGACATAACTTTCATTCCATATCGCTCAAGAGGAACCAGTTTCTTATCGTTCGTTAATTGAGGATTTTTATTAAATCCTAAAATGGTTGGTAATGAGGGTCCATAAATATCTAAGTCCAAAAGTCCAACTTTATACCCTTTTTGTGAAAGGGTAGCCGCCAGATTCGCCGCAACGGTAGATTTTCCTACACCACCTTTTCCGCTGGCAACAGCGACAATATGATTGACATCATCCAGTGGCATTGGTTCGGCAGGAGTGTTCTGGCTAATGGGTGTACTTTCCTCTTGATCCATGATGTTAACATGGACTTCGTAGAATGATCCCTCATTCATTAAAATATCTTTTACTGCATTTTCAACTGCTTGTTTTTTGTCTTCCTTCTGTGTGGAAATCTTTAAACTAACGGAAATGCTTTTTCCATCCAATTCCACATTTTGTACCATACCAAAAGAAACAATATCCCGACTAAAACCAGGATATTTTATTCGCTTTAAAAGTTCTAAAACTTCTTGTTTATTCATGAATTTGTATAGAGAAAAAACGGCTGTTTAACACAGCCGTTTTTTGAGTTGAATTAATTGAAAAGTGGCGTTATCCGTCGTAATCTCGCCCAAACCAATCATAATTAATTTTAATGTATTCGTTCCATTCCTCAGGAACTTCACTTTCTTCAAAAATCGCTTCTACCGGACACTCCGGTTCACAAGCACCGCAATCAATACATTCTTCAGGGTCAATGTAAAGCTGTTTGCCTTCCGGGTCAAAATCCGGTTCTTTTGCTTCAGCTCCAGCTCCTGTTTTATCAAAAGGTCCATGAATACAATCCACCGGACACACTTCCACGCAGGCTGTGTCGCATGTTCCGACACAAGGTTCCGCAATAATGTAGGCCATTTTATTCTCCTAAGCGCTGGTTGGTTAAATCTTTCTTGTATTAGTTCGTTGAATACAAGAGCGAAATTTAGGAGTGTTTTTTAAAGGTGAAAAGGATTTTAAACATTAACTTTCCATGCTGTTTAATAAAATTTTATGTGGAATCGCAACGTCACAACTCTCTGGCTGACTCAGTTGATCTCTTATATGGGTGATGCTGTTTACCAATTGGCATTAATCTGGCTCATTTTTGATATAACCGGTTCGTCTATTATAACGGGATTGGTGGCTATGAGCGCTTATCTCCCCGCCATGATATTTGGACTTTTAGGTGGTGTATTTGCAGATAAATACGATCGAATGAAAATTATGCATATTGCCAATATCAGTCAGGCTTTGACAGTGATTCTCATACCACTGGCTCTATTTTATAGTCCAGCTGATGCCATGCTAATTGGTTTACTTGCATTTATTCGAAGTAGTTTCGGTACATTATTTCCTCCGGCTCTGAACGCTTTTATTCCAGAAGTTGTTGAAAAGAAATATCTTACTCAAGTGAATTCTCTCAATGCAACCAGCATGCAACTAGCTTACTTAGTTGGGCCTGCCCTTGCCGGAATATTATTGGGAATTATATCTGTAAGCAATTTATTTATCTTCGATGCCGGTTCATTTCTTTTGGCCAGCTTGATCCTCCTGTTTGTAGTTCGGAAACCAAAACCTATCCATCTAGAATCCCATGCAACCCTTAGTCAATTGAAATCGGGATTTAACTACATTATCCAACACCAATCTATTGGATATCTCATTTTACTGACCGTTCTAAATAATATTTTTATCATGGGTCCAGCCATCGTTGGTATGCCTATTTTGGTCAAAACCTCCTTAGGGGGGACAGCTGCTGACTTTGCTTTTGTGGAAGCAGGTATGGCCAGCGGCATGTTATTGGGATCTTGGTTGATATACCGATACAGTCATCGATTCAATAATGGCCTTTTACTGCTCACCGGATTATTGTGGGATGGAGTTACCTACACCTTTTTCTATTGGGTGCCCTCTGTACCTCTTGCAATAGTTATTATTATTATTCATGGTATTGGCATCCCGGTTATTACCATTACCCGTACGGTAATTATTCAAAGAAATACTCCCAATGAACTACATGGCAGAATATTTTCTATGCTACACCTGGCGGTGGTGGGAATGACAGCTCTGTCTTCTGCCATTGTCGGCATTTTGGCATCGCTTATACCCATCCCGTTGGTATTTTTGCTCTTTGGAATTGGTGCTTTTGCCAGTGGTATCTTTGGTCTCATGTCGCCAGGATTAAGACAATTAAATTAAATTGATTTTGATAAGTAGTACGGGAAAGGGGATGATTGGTTATGTAACTTTTTCTCATCCTCCTATCGAAATCTAATACAGGACGTAACGCAATGTACAAGATTTGGGAAAGCAATCCGTCGGGAAATTCTTTCTGAATTTTATTTTTTCTTATACGATGTTTTTCATAAACAATTTTTTGTAGTTTAAAAACGAACAGTATAATTTCCCGCTTCACTTCAATAACCATTATGGCGATTACAAAAACATACGATCACTTTAAAACAGTACCGGATCCGGCAGAGAAAATCAATTCAAAGAAAAGGAAACCCCGGCTGATGGCCGTAGTAGATGAAGACAACTGTACCGGTTGCCAAGTCTGTGTTCCTTTTTGTCCTGTTGACTGTATTGAAACAGTGCCAGCTGATAAATATGATATTCCGATTCCACCGGTACAAATTCGTTTCGATGAATGCATCGGATGCCAGATTTGTGCCCGGGTATGTTCCAAGCTCACCTGGGATGCAATCCGAATGCTCCCAACAGAAGAGTTTGAAGCCATTTATGACTATACGATAGCAGATTAATTGTGCCGGATATCTCCGGTCATCCTTTATTTCTTGTTATTGATCAGGGCACATCTTCTACAAAATGTTTTTTATTTAATTCAGAAAATAAAGTTGTCTTCAGTCAAAGGATAAAGCATCAGCTCAATCGACCTTATCCGCAATATGTAGAATGTGATGCTCAGTCGGTTGCAGATGCCTGTCATTTATTAATTCGCCAATCGGTCCAATTTTCCCGGGAAAATTCATTCATCATTCATAGTGCTGGATTGGCAACACAACGATCTACATTTTTATTCTGGGATAAAAAATCCGGTAAACCCATAACACCAGCATTGAGTTGGCAAGATAGCAGGGCTGGAACAGAAGTTAGCCAATTGGCGGGGCAATCTTCTTTCATTCATCAAAGGACTGGCGTCCCATTAAGCGAACATTTCGGTGGGCCAAAATATTTACATCTCACGAACCAAGATTTATCATTAAAAGAGAAAATTAATCAGGGGAAGGTCTGGTTTGGGCCACTCAGTGCTTATTTAACCCATCAATTTACCGGAAACGCATTAGTAGATCACTCCATTGCGGGTAGATCTCTATTGTTGAACGTGGATTCACTCCAATGGGATGACGATCTTTGTGATATATTTAATGTCAATCCATCCTGCCTTCCATCGATTTATCCAACCATGGGGGATTATGGTACAATTGGCGGTTATAATATTTCACTAAATTGTGTGATTGGGGACCAACAGGCGGCCTTGATTGGTCAGGGGGGTACAAAAGAACATTTTATGGCCATGAATTTCGGCACCTCTGGATCTGTTTTGATGAATACAGGGTCAAAACCTAACCACAATGAAGGTTTATTGAATAATATTCTTTATTCTGATTTTAAGGAAAAAACATATTTAACGGAAGGGTCCATCAACTCATGTAACTCATTATTTTACTGGTTGGAAAAGAAATTAGATATTCAGCATAAGGATATGGTCTGGGATAAACGGTGTCAAAGTACCAATGTAAGCGGTGTGTTGATTCCGGGGTTTTCAGGATTGGCTGCTCCCTACTGGAAAAACGGTTTTCGTTCAGTGTATTATCAACTACAGGACGCCACAGCCGACGAGTTAATCAGGGCCGGAATGGAATCGATCGGTTTTCTCGTTTATGATATATTAAGCGAAATGCCAAAAGAAAATACACTGAGGTTAATTCCTGCTGGTGGCGGTGTCGCGCGGGGTCCACTGTTGCAATTTATTTCAGATATGACCGGGTTGAGGATTAGCCACTCTATCATGAAAGACCGCACGGCCTTTGGTGTTTATTATCTATTAAAAAAATATACAGGAGACTTTGTCTATTTCCCGGATATTGAAAGTGATATGATTTTCAAACCTGCAATGGGCGATAAAGAGAGAAAAGAGAAATTAAAGCACTGGCGGGTAGCGCTGACAATGGTTGATTAATTGCTTATCGGCGGTCAGACGGCCAGAATAATTAAATTATTTCAATAAAGAGGTATTGATAAAATAAACTTTGCGGAAGTTTTCAACATCCATAAAGTTAATTTTTTTAGGCTAAACAGATTAATCGATATCCGCCCATTGATTATTTTGCCAAAGCGCCCATTGGATCCCAGGGAAGTAAGTGAACAGGTTCTTTTTGATAGATAGCCCATTCATCTTTGGTAATATAATTTTTATGAACAACGACTTCGTAAGTATATTCATCAAACCAGGAGTTGGTCATAATATCATATCCTTCGTCCCCTCGTTTGTCGCCCCAACTATTTTCCACACGCCATTTTTTAGAAAATCCCTTCTCATCCAAATCGACTCCAGTAAAAAGCATCGCATGAGTCATTTGGCTATCACCGTATTCCAACCTGTCCGCCTTTGACATTGAAAAATCTGTGCTGTAAAAAAGTTCATAATCAAAAATATCCATATCCATCACTCCCAGATTTCGATGAAAATGTTTTCCGACGTCGCACCCAAACCATACGGGATGATCATCTTTAATGGATGAAGCGGTCGCTGCTTTCAGTCGCTCGGAGGGCAGGTTTAAATAGAGAATTTTTTTTCCTTCAATCACATTGCCTAAATAGTCAACTGTGTAAACTTCATTAAATTTTTTATCAGACATGGGACAGTGAATTAAACATACATATTCATTGAGATTCAATCCTACATGCTCTTTGAAGAATGTTTTTGGAGTTAGGTTTTCAAATCGGTAGAATTTTTTATCTTTATCTCGAATTTGCCAATCGAATGTATCCGGCGGTGTTCCCAGACTGATCGTTAACATTTGATAAACGGTCCCTAACATATCTTCTTTCATTGCCATTAGCTCCTTATCATCTATTCCTGCAGCGTGGGCTGATCGAATGTCTTTCGCAAACTCCCGCATTTTACGTGTAATCATTCGATTCATACGTAAGGACTGGCTGGATTGGTAACTTTCAGGCATCTCTGATTGAGGAAGAACACCGTATTTTTCTATTAAATTAGTGAACATATGCCACTGACCTCCATCCTGAATCGGATCTGTTAGGAGATGCATCACTAACCGTCCATCCCTAGGTTCTTCTGCTGTTTTAATAATGCTTTCTAAAAAATAATTGGATTTTTCCAATTTATCGCAAAACATAAAATAATTTTGACTGAATTCGAATTTTTTCAGGTTGTATTTTCTCCCTAAATAGATCCGAAAAAGGTTCAGTCCGGCAAATCCCCAGCATCGACCACTGGATTTCTGGTTGGTCACTTTCATTTGTCCGGAAACCATTTCTGAAAAGGTATGATCAATTCTGCGAAAGGCATCCCAATCCATAGCTAAATCCATCACATCACCCCGAACTGCAGCATTCCGCGCCAAACGGACCTGTGGGTTTTTATTCGTGATTTTCCGGTATGTGTTGATCTGATCTAATGATATATTCTTATTCACATTTATCTCCGTTCTTCTTTTCTATAAAAATGTATTTCTACTTTTTCCAATGTTGCCATTCCCTCTTTAATGACATGATCAATCTGATTCATAAACGATTCAATCTTTTCCCGTTCATCTACTATTTCAATTACAACAGGTAAATCGTCGGACATTCTAAGTATTTTTGCAGTATGGATTTGATTATGAGTGCCAAACCCCTCCATCCCTCTCAAAACGGTGGCACCTGCCAAATTGGAATCACTGGCTTTTCTAACAATCCATTCATATAGTGGAATTCCTTCCTTTTTATCAGATTCCCCAATATATATTCTTAATAAATGTCCTTTTTCTCTAAACATAATTAACCTCTACATCAGTTTGGTTGCATTCATACCGAGCCATACTGCCATTAACCCAAAACCTACATTTCCAAATACATTACCCAATACGGAAATAATTTGTCCGCCACGAAGCATATAATATGTTTCAAGTCCAAATGATGAAAATGTAGTAAAGCCTCCTAAGAGCCCCACGAGGAGAAATAAACGTATTTCTGGAGAAAACAAGTTGCGCATTTCAACGAGCCCGCCCAACAATCCTATTAAAAAACAACCAGCTACATTCACAAAAAAGGTCCCATAAGGAAACATGGGATTGCTCATCAAACGATGGATAAAACCTCCGGTACTATATCGCAAAATAGAACCCAGAAATCCTCCAATTCCTATTAAAAATAATTTCAGCATCAAATATGAGCTCCATTCATAGGTTAACAATTCCTTTTATTTAGTTCTGGGGAAACAAATTTTTATTTATTTCCAGAACCTTTTCGGTTCCAAATAATACTTTAACCAGTTCCAAAGCAAATTCCATTGCAGAGCCACAGGCTTGGCCAGTTAAAATATTTCCATCCTTTATCACTCGGGCTTTCCGGCAATCTCCCGAAAGGATTTCTTTTGATGAATTGGGGTGTACAGTTACTTTTTTTCCTGAAATAACACCTGCCTTTTCAAGTACAACCGGAGCGGCACAAATAGCAGCAACAATTTTTCCTTTGCCATCTATGTCCCGGACCAGTGTTAAAACGTCTTCATGAACTGCCAAATTTGATGCCCCCGGGAGTCCTCCGGGAAGCACAATCATGTCCCAGTTTTTAATTTTTTCTTCTTCAAGAACACTGTCGGCAATCACAGGAATTCCGTGGGAACCCATGACATTTCTCTTATACAGCCCGGCAGTAACCACCTGCGCCCCGGCTCTTCTTAGAATATCTATAATGGTCACGGCTTCAATTTCTTCAAATCCTTCAGCAAGAGGAATCAACACATTTTTATACATGGATTGTTTCTCCTGTTTGGTTGCTGTACACCACACGTATTATGGATTCAGCAATTGTTTTTAGTGACGTCCACGTTGATCTGTCTGCATCCGGCATGGATGCCCGGTTTTGAGGAGTATCAATCGTTCCGGGAATGATAGCATTACAGGTAACCCCATATTTCCTACCTTCTTGGGCCATTGTTTTAGTCAGGGAAACGACAGCTGCTTTGCTTAGGGCATAGGGTCCCGCCAAGGCCATTCCATTCTCCCCGGCCAAAGAACCAAAGTTAATTATACGCCCAAACCCATTATTTTTCATATGAGGAATCACTGTTTTCGCGCAATTCAAACCAGTTTGAACATTTAAATTAAACATAGATTGCCAGTCTTCATCTGTTGTTTCTTCAATGAGGCTGCCCATTGAAAATCCACCTGCAACATTAATCCAAACATCAATCGTGTTCAAATGATCAATTATTAATTCGACCAAGTATTCTACATCTTTTAATTGTGTTAAATCTCCTTTCAATCGTAATGGAAATTCTATATTATCACGGGTTCGATGAATTGACCCTCTACTAATTCCTAGAGCTGTTTCTTTTCGAGTGTCTAATAAATCCAAAATTGCTTTTCCTACATTTCCGTTTGCACCTGTTATTACCCAATTAAGCTTTTTTCTATTCATTACTTTTCTCTGAATGATGCTGCACTATCAGTTCTTTAATTCGATTTCTAACCATATCCCGTAAAGTATTTAAATCCATATTTTTGTACTGATTCCGGGTAATTGGATCACCAAATTTAACGGTTAAAATGCTTGGGTTGAGTCTCCAATCTGTTTTTTTCTTTGCGTGATATGCACCAAATAATGCCACTGGTACTAAGGTAACTCCCGTATTTAAGGCCACATGAAATGGGCCTTTTTTAAATTCCCCGAGCTTACCTGAAATTGTACGGGTACCTTCTGGAGATATAAAAAATGAAATTCCTTTTCGAATGGCTTCTTCTGCACTATCAAGACTGTGGATAGCCTGATCCAACTTTTTCCGCTTGATCGGGATTGCTCCGTGCCTCCGTGCCAACCATCCCCAAATCGGATATGAAAATTGAAAATTAGCTCCAACCGCTGTAATATAATGATTCACCGCGCCTCCCAACATAAATGGATCCATCAATGATTCATGATTGAATAAGTATAAATAGGGTTGATTTTTTCTATCGGGTGGTTGACCTTCCACCCTTAGCCACTGACCACAGCCTAATAAAATAAGTTTGGAAGCTGTTTTGACTATTGGGTATAATTTTGTCGGTTTTATAATATAGGTTAATAATATATATACGGTTGCACAAATACTAAAAGTTGCTATGGCAATGGGCCATAAAATTATCGATACAATTGTTTTAATCATGGGAATTGTTTTTCCTCATTAACGAAAATATTTTATGATTTGCTCTTGGGAAAGCATAATCTTTGATCTGAAAAAGATCAATCCAACGAAACGCCTGGTTTGTTTTCACTTGATTCCCGTTTTTTATCCTGCAGTGAAAAGAAGTCATTTGAATCGCAAAGTGGGTGTAAACATGTTTAAAACTCCCAATTTCCTCTTCAACAGAAACCGATATACCGCATTCTTCATTGATCTCTCTTTTCAATGCTTTTATTTTACTTTCACCGGTTTCAACTTTACCACCGGGAAATTCCCAAAGACCGCCTAAATGTTTTTTATTTTCTCTAAGTAAAATTAAAAATTTGTTTTTTTCCCAAATAACACCGGTTACCACATGATGACAGGGAGACTTCTTTTTTGTCGGTGGTGTTGGGTATAATTCCGGATGACCTGTGATAACGGCGCCACAATACGAGGAGACAGGACATTCATGACAATGAGCCTGGTTAGGCCTGCAAATAGCGCTACCCAAATCCATCAGTGCTTCATTAATATCCCCTGAATGACCCCACTTCATCCATTTATCCAAGTGATTGTGTATAGTTTTTCTGTTATAAGGAGAATTTATCTTTTTTCTTAGGATTCTAGAGAGAACACGTAGGATGTTCCCATCTAAAGCGGGATACTGTTTTCCATAAACAATAGATAAAACAGCCGATGCAATATAATCGCCTACCCCGGGGAGTTTTTTAAATTCACTCAATTCGTCAGGAACATGACCACCATAATCTCCTCTGACTATCTTGACTGATTTATGAAAATTTCTGCACCTATTATAGTATCCTAATCCTTCCCATATTTTTAACAACTGATGTTCGCTTGCCCTAGCAGCATCCATTAGTGTAGGATATTTATTTATCCATCTTTGATAATATGGTATGACGGTTTCAACCTGGGTTTGTTGGAGCATGACTTCTGATAACCAAATTTTATATGGATCTTTGTTATTTCTCCAAGGGAGATCCCTTTTGTTTTGATAATACCAATCCAACAGTGAGCGGACCAATAATTTTGTATCATACAACTTATTCAATTTTCATCAACATTTTAGATAAAGACCAATGAAAGGAGGAGAGGATTTCTTTAATCTCATCTCTGCTTTCCTCTGGGATTGATCTGTAAACTAATTCACCCAAACTGTCTAATTTTCCCTCGATTTTATTCTGAACCGATTCACCTTTCTTTGTTAATAAAAGCAAAGAGATACGTCTGTCAGATTCACTTTTTAGTTTAGATACCCAATCTCTTTTTATAAGAATATCAACCAATCGTGTCAGGGTGCTGTTATCAATTCCTAACTGGTGCGACAAAGATGTCATATCAATTCCCTCGTCAGGAATTGAGGATATGAGTAATATTTGAGGGAGTGTCAGGTTTTCTTCGGTTAGTTTAGATCTGAACAATCGCTGAAGATCAATAAGAAATTGCTTTAATAATTCACTAAATTCCATATTTGTATTATACAAATATTATATAATACAAAACAAGATTAGCTTATTTTCGCTCCATTCCGAACAGGGCTATCCGGTTCCAGTAGTAGGATATCACCGTTCTTACCTTTTGCCCTAAGAATTAGAACATCGGAAGTAAAAGATGACATTTGTTTGGGTGGGGAATTGACTACAGCAACAATTTGCTTATTGATTAAGCTCTCAATGGAATAGTTACTAATTGGTGCACTGGAGTAGCGTATACCAAAACCACCGAAATCAATTGTTAACTGATACGCCGGCTGGTTGGCAGTTAAAAACTCTTTTACGCCAATGATTGTACCTACTCGAAGATCTACTTTTTTAAATTGGTTTAGAGTAATCATAATGTTTGTCAGAATTTTTATTAATCAGAGATTGTTAACCTATCCAAAAATAATTTACAAAATTTATTCTTTATAAAAGCTTATCTATGGATCAATTTACTTCATTAAATATTTTTTAAACCATTCCACCATCAATGTTAATCTGGCCTCCCGTCGATCAGGGCGCCCATGCCTTGATAACCCATGGGGTTCCTCCGGAAAACGTATATATTCTACATCACGCTTTAAATATTTGAGAGCTGTAAAAATTTGATCGCCCTGCTCAATATTACAGCGCAAATCAGATTCGCTATGGATAATTAGAAGAGGAGTTTTGCACTGCTGGATATAGGTCATGGGTGACCACTTGATATAGTCATTTCTATTTTCCCAAGGTGCGCCTCCAAATTCTTGAGCCAAGTCCCATCCCACGTCTGAATTTCCGAACATACTGGTTAAATCTGAAACACTTCGTTGGGTAACCGCTGCTTTAAATCGATCTGAATGTGTTACCATCCAGTTTGTCATATATCCACCATAGCTTCCTCCGGTAACTCCCAAGCGGTTTTGATTTACATAACCAAGTGATATTGCATAATCTACTGCGGCTATCAAATCTTCCATGGCGGGTTCAGCCCATCTCCCTTCAATCGATTTAGCAAATCTTTCACCATAACCCTGACTTCCTCTGGGATTCGTGTACATTACTACAAACCCTTCTGTTGCCAACACATACATTTCATGATAAAACGTTCTGCCATATTGTGCCCGGGGTCCTCCATGTATATTCAATATGAATGGATATTTTTTTCGGGGGGTAAAATCAGGAGGTTTTATCAGCCAGCCCATCAACTTTTGCCGTCCATTAAAATACTCCACTTCTTCAGCAGGTAAAAAATTTCTGCTATTTACATATCGACGGTTTAAGCCTGTCAGTTTTTTTGTTTTTGTTGTGTTTAAATCAATGCAAAATAATTCATCCGGAGACTCAAGATTTGCACCTGTATAACCCATAACTTTCTCAAGTGGATCCATCGACCATTGACAGGCGACAGTATTTGTTTCTGTAATTATCTTAGCTTCGTCCGTTAATAACTGGTGTTTAAGGATATGTTGTCTTCCATTGCTAGAAATCCCATAATATATTGATTGCCCGTCTCGACTCCAAAGGGGAGGAGTCATAACGAATGATGGTGTAATGTCCCCAATAGTTAACATTATTGCTGTGCGGTCAAAAACATCTCTGTATTGGCGATGGTTTTTTCCGGAAAGGCTCACTGTATTTAAAATAAAATTGATCACACCCCATCCTTTATACGGGCGATCATGACCAATATAAGCAATGGTTTTTCCGTTGGGTGAGTAAGATAAACCTCCTCCTTTTGGACCAGCAGGAGTTTTGAGTTTTTTTAAGGTTCCACTTTCAATGGATACCCGGTATATATCCTGCTCTTCAAGTCTATGTCGCCAATCCTTTTCCCGAGAAGTAATAAATGCAATTTCTTTTCCATCTGGTGACCAACATGGGTTCGCATCTTCAAAGTCACCAAAAACCAATTGTTTTGTGGCTCCTGATTTCGCATTGGCGAGCCAAATATGCGTATTTTCACTGTCAAAAAAACCCTCTCCATCCAGTCGATACCAAATATCTTTTATATGTCTGTAAACCGGCGTGCTAATTTTACCATTTTTATCTACTTGGGCTTCTTTTGATAGGGGATGGAATAAGAATAATATTCTTTTCCCCTCCGGCGACCATCGAAAGTAACTTATAGATCCTCGTGGTAGTTTTGTAAGCGGTTTGGCTTCTCCACCCTTCTTGGGTAAAAGCCAAATTTGGTACGCTGTGTCTTGTTTTCTGATGAAGGCAATCCATTGCCCATCTGGCGACCACATAGGTGATTGATCATTTCGTTTACCAAACGTTAATTGTTTTTGATGTCTTCCGTTTGTATTAATTAGATAGATATTTTTATAATAGGCTTGATCTTTTTTATCCATTCTTTCAACTGTAAATACGATTTGTTTTCCATCCGGACTGACAGCTGGTTCAGCCGGGATTTTGAATCGATAAATATCCTTTATTTGAATAGTAGATTTTCTGGACATATCCATTTCCTATTTTGGCAACAACCAAAGCAAAGCACTATGATCTGAGAATAGAGTGAGTACAGAATTTAAGTCTTTTTCTTTTAGTCCATGCCCCATCAAAACCTTATGATCCATATGTAATGTTTTCATGTGGTACCACTGTCCAGGAATTAACAATTCACCTGGATGGTATTCCGCAATAGGGTCGGGTCCGTTAAGTCCTGTCGTTGGACCATATTGTGACACCGTATTAACGATTCCGTCATTCTCGTAC
Source organism: uncultured bacterium (assembly GCA_964466265.1). Classification (GTDB taxonomy): domain Bacteria; phylum Fidelibacterota; class Marinisomatia; order Marinisomatales; family TCS55; genus JADFRD01. The sequence goes on from CAYXMX010000006.1 coordinate 32,653, forward strand.
CATGTGGAGTCGGTTGAGCTACCATCTGACCAGTATGCCTTATTTCTTCCCATAGCTCTGGCGTTTGCCCTCAGAATCATGCTCATGGATTCATCCGGAAGGTGATACCCGCTGGCACTGTCTAAACGAGTATTGGACGTTGAAAAAGAAAAATAATAAATGTGTGGATTTGCCGAAGTCAAAGTATTAAGCCGTCGTGCTCCTTCAATGCTTAAATCCCATGAACAAAAATTTTTTGATTTCCAAGCAGGATTTTCCCGCATTCTTCTGAAATATGTGGACCAGGTTTCATCTTTTTCCTTTTCAAATCCCCATTGCTGGAGATCAAAATTATAAAAATTATTCCCAACAACAGCTGCCAAACCTATAAAATCCTGAAGGAAAGGGATTGTTTTGGTTACAATATCAGATAGGGTGGAACCATTATGGGGAGTTGAAATCGTAGTAATTGATTTAATCCAATTCTCATTGACAGAACCTAACAAAATGCTCTCTTCCGGTATCGTTCCGGCAGAGTCACTGTAAATAACTGTTTCCAATAAATACTCTAACATTCGGGCGGTCTGCCCTCCCATGCTATGTCCAATAATATGAATTGGATGGGATTGATCCCATTGGGGATACAACCCAGGATAATTTTTTTCGGGTGGTTTGCATTTTAATCCATAGCTTTCACAATGTTTACGACCGTAATCAACTTGCCCACCCTTAATTTGATAAAATAATTCTACAGCCCGATCCCAGTTTGAGGAAACCGGTCCGACAGATGCTGTATAAACATTATATCCCTGGGAACGCAGATATTCTTCATAATCATATTTTCCTCCCCAATATTTATAACCTGACATTTCATCTTCACCCCACCCCATAAACCCATGAACCAGGATAATCGGGTATTTATTTTCTGCAAAAAGAACGGTAAAAAAAACGATCCATAGTAAACAATAATGGATAATCCGATTAATCAATATTCTCAAGATAAACTCTTCCGGGAAAAAACAATTATCAGGCCTGATTGATCAGGCAGAAGTTTATCCATTTTAAATAAAAAATAGTCATCATAGGGCATAATAAGATTTTACTGATCTTCATGAGTATGTGAGCATAAATATATTCATTCACTTTTCCAAGAGCTATGGAATAAAAGAATGAAAACCCACAAAAAAGGGTGGACTTTTATTGCCAATAAGAAGACAATATTTTAACTACTCACAACAAGTTTCAATCAGAATTGCACACACTTCATAAGGATCCATATTGGCAGCAGGCCGCCGGTCCTCAAAATATCCGTAACCATCATTAGCCGTCGCCACGGGAATTCGAACAGATGCCCCCCGGTCGCTTACGCCATATCTGAACTCATGTATAGAACAGGTTTCATGAAGACCCGTGAGCCTTTCCTCATTATGAGCACCATAAACAGCAATATGTTCTTCATGTTTTTTCTCCAATGCTTTACAAGCTACTTCGATCACTTTCATTCCTCCAGTTTGGCGCATTGCTTTTGTACTAAAATTTGTATGGGCTCCAGCACCATTCCAATCTCCATTTACCGGTTTTGGATGGAGCGTTGCATTCACACCATAATCTTCTGCAATACGATATAACAACCAACGGGCCAACCAGAGTTGATCAGCGGTGTCCAGAGCACCAGTAGGTCCAATTTGAAACTCCCACTGTCCCGGCATTACTTCTGCATTGATTCCTGAGAGGGCAATTCCAGCATCCAAACAAGCTTCCATATGCTCTTCAACAATATCTCTGCCAAAGACTTCATCGGCACCAACTCCACAGTAAAAGGGACCCTGAGGTGCCGGGTAGCCACCTTCCGGCCAACCCAAGGGAGATCGCCCAACAAAAAAAGTATATTCCTGCTCGATTCCAAACCAAGGGTCATGATCTTTATATTCCTCTGCTATATCTGCTAAATGAGCCCGAGTATTTGACGCATGAACGGAAGCGTCCGGTAATCTAACCTCATTCAAGACCAGAATATCGTTACCTCCACGGATGGGGTCCGGTGTCAAATAGACAGGCATTAACAGGCAGTCACTATTGTGCCCCTGTGCCTGCATCGTGCTGGATCCGTCGAATCCCCAAATGGGGATATCTTCTATTCCCTTTATAGGGCCGTTGAGGGTTTTGGTTTTTGATCGAAGTTTTGCAGTGGGTCTATGACCGTCTAACCAGATATATTCTGCTTTTATTTTTGCCATTCGTTTTCCTAATTAATTTGAGAGTTAAGTATGGGAATTCAAATTCAGTTCAAAGCCTTCTTTATAGGTGCTCATGATTACAGAGGTATGGGTCCTGATAACGCCCGGCCAAGATTGAATTTCCCTCAAAAGTTTTTCCAATTCGGTTGAATTTCTCACCCTTACTTTTAACATATGGCTGCCATCACCCGTTACAGAGTGACATTCCAATATCGCTGAATGTCCGGTGGCATTTTGGATGATGTCTTCATAATGATCTGAAGATGAGCTCACAACCGCAATGAAAGCAGCCACATCGAACCCTAATCGTTTTTCATTCAATTTGGCAGTGAATGATTTAATAATTCCATTTTCAGTTAATTTTTTTATCCGCTCGGCAACTGCCGGGATAGACATATTGATACCTTCCGCGATTTCACTGGCCGTGATACGAGAATTTTTTTGCAGAGCTGAAAGAATTTGGTAATCTTTATCGTCAAACATATAAACAAAATTATTATGTATAGATAATATAATACAATAATATTTTATGTATATTAATTCAATTCATTAATAATTTAAATATTATATCAATATAATTAAATATATTTAAAAATAGAATCCCCATTGCATCAAAACTCGAAAGGCAAAATGATTTTCTTTCGTCGTGGGTTCATAAACCCAAAAGGGGAAATAAAACCCAATTTCCATCATCGTTTGAGATTCCAGGCCAAAGCCTGTTGCGACATATACGCTTTCGCTTTGCACTAACCCATTTAATCGCTCTGACAAAGAACCGCTATCGTTATGGGTCACAGCGCTATCCATATAAATCAGTGGTCGTATCTTTTTATCCATATCTAATCCGAGACTGAAACCAAAACTGACAATATTTTTATTCCATGTATTTTCATTGGCAACGACCCCTCGAAACAAGGGAATTCGCCCCTCCCGTTGATGCCAGACTTTTGGAATAAACAACAACCTATAAGATAACTCATCTCCAATCCTGTCATCCCAAACAAACCCCGCCTCACCGTGCAGACGCATAACTATTCTTTCAAATCTATGGGTCTCATAATCGGATGAAAATCCAATATTATAGAACTCCTCTTTATCCTGAAACCCGCCCAATGCATGAAGTTGAATCAGGTATCGTTGGTTGGGTGTATAGGAAAATAGAGTCCATTCTTCCTTTAATTTGATATTTTTTCCTTTTTCCCACCAATCTCCGGAATCTGCAACCGTATATTCTGTTGAAGATAAAGTTGTTGTTAGTCTTGAATATGATGATTTTCCATGGATCGCTAAATAGGATGTTTCTCCAATATAATTAACCAATGATATTTTGGACCAGCTCTTCGGATATTCATGTCCGGTTTCAAATGACCAATAGAGATTCTTAGTAGATTTTAGTGGTGTTCTGTAATTCAAACGCCCACCCCAATTATGAGAAGGCATTCCGGTTGAGAAGGTAACCTCCAGTTCAAATAAGTTCTGATAAAATGCAGGCATAATCGGTAAGAGATTAATACCAAGCCCACCTGAGAAGTTAATTCCCGCTCGCCAATTACCTTGCCAATCTCTTTTTAACTTCGGGCGGTAATACACCTCATATGTTTCCCACTTCGGTAATCCATATTCTGGTTGTAGTGCAATTTGTCGAGGCCAGCGATTGTTAAAACGATTCGTATCAAAAACGCGTTTATAGGGGTCCATTTCTACTAAAACAATGGGAGATTTTGTTGTTAATTCAATTACACTTTCCTGTTCTATAGATACTTTTTTTAACAGCGTGGAATCACCTTTTTCTGTAACGATTAGAATGTCGACAGGTAAAATCCATTTCCCCTGGTAGGTTGTACTAATTCTATTTTCCCATGTCCGATTTTTATTATAACTATTTTTTACATCCTCAATAATCAGGTCGGGACGCAAGTTGGTTGTTAGAACCAATCGAAAGTTATCGGCAATATTGCGATTGGTATGTTTTTGAATGGTTTCAATAAAGTTCTCCGTTCCAGATGATTTTTGACGATAAGAGTAATAATAATCTTTCATGATGGCTCTCATTTTGGAATCGCCAATAGTTGTATGGAGTATTTGCAGCGCATGGTTCCCAACGATATACTGGCTATAAATATTTGCCGCATCCTCCCATTGAAGCTGTTTGCCTGGCTCATAAACCGGTGGCAGTGAATTGTCGCCTATGATTTCTCTTAACAATTTTGCCCAGTCTTCGCCAGACATTTTTTTAACTTCATCGGTGATATTTATTCTCGGAATTGGATCAGAGATTTTAAAACCTATTTTATTATTTTTTTGTACACCAGAGAATAACCAACCGGCAAATTCAGCCAATGACTCATTTAACCATTTCTCTTTTCTTTCATTTGTTTGAATAGAATTCCCAAACCATTGATGAGCCACTTCATGGTCCAAAATAAGTCCTGCATCTATTTTATCCTGAAAAATAATATAATTGCTTAATGATAAGGCCGGAGCATCTAAAGAATAGCCTGTGGATATAACCAGTTTGTCTGAAGTGGTTTGGCCAAAATAATTTTCATAGAAAGGAATGATCTTTTCCAGGCGTTCTTTTACTTTATTTACAAGGACAAACTGATTTGTGGGGGCAATGATTTCTACTTCCATATTTGAAACCAAAAAAGATGTCTTATTCAAATGTCGATAAATGACCACACTAAAATCCGGTACAGACTTTTCTTCTAAGGTATATTGTATATGACCAGTTGATAATGTTTTCTGTTTCAACACTTTAATAGAGGACCCAATTTCAAATTCATCTGGAATTGTTAAAGAAATCTTATAGAAGGAAAAATTTGATTGTACCGTCTCCTGGTCAGGATTTAACCATCCTTTATCCCCAAAATAATCTAACACTGGATAAAAATGAACACCATTATAAACGACTGTATCCTTTTTAGCTCCAACAGTTGGGAAGGTAGAATTATGCCATGAACTCATGAGTGTTTTAAATGGGATATCAATTAACACTGTTTGACCAACATCAACGGGGGGAGAAAGGATCAATTTTATTACGACGCTATCCCTCCCTATTATTTCTCCCAGATGTGAAGACCTGATTTGACCTATTTCCGTAAAAGGAGAGTTTGGATCTTTGGATCGGTGTTTACCATTACTTGGATTATGAATTAATACAGCATCTAATTTTTGTGAGCTATTATTCACAACTCGAATATGATTAACGCCTTCAATGAATCCATTCCCTTGGCTGGAACTTGGATAAAAATAAAGGTCTAAATTATAATAAATGTCCAATCCCTCTTTACCACTAGCGAAAGAGGAAACAATTAATACAATCAGTAATTTAATCCAGATTATTTTAAGCACGTTTCAAAATTGGATTCCGACAGCTACACCGGAGATCCAACCCCCGGGGCCATAAGAATAAATACTGGATTCAATATAATAAATGTCAAAATTCCACCCCAAACCGATACCCGTATCTGAAAACAGGTTTTTTGTAATATTTTTATTGATTGACTGATCAAATCGATTGGTAGTGGTTCCTAATTTTAATTCTAATCCATGCGGAAGTGAAAAAATTCCTCCAAAACGAAAAACATATTTTTCAAACCTAGTTTGAGAGACCATATCTATTACGATTACGAGGGGTAAATGAGCCAATTTCCTTGAGAATGAAATTTCCAGCAATGTTGGTAAAGGTTCTTCTTGTCCGGTATAGGTTTTTATCACCGATCCTAAATTGGCTAGGTTAATTCCAACTTTTGAATCTAATCCAACGAAGTCTATTAAGACGCCTGCCGATAGAGTTACTGCTGCAGATTGTTTATTTTGGATCGAACTTAAAAATAATCCTGCACTCATTCCCCAGGTAATAGGCCATTGACTGGAATGTCCCGCTGCCGCCCAGTCGAACCAGGTATCTGATGCATTATAAGTTCCTGTTTTTTGATTGTCGCTATTCCGCCCCTCGAACAGACCATAATTCAAATGACGCATTCCATAAACAGTCACAGATGATTTCTTGGGTAAAACCAGGTGGAATGATTGGGCTTGAATATCTGCCGGATAAGAAATGAAGCTTACATCTAACAGTTGTTTTAATGTCCACAATGATGCAGGATTCACTACATCTGCCGTGACGCTGGAATAGGCTCCGCCTGATCCAGCTAGCGCCAAACGGGTGGGATGGTACCAATTATTCATTCCTGGGTATGATGTACCGGCAGAAAACAAACTTGTGATTAAAATAAAAAAAACATATCTCATAATAATGATAGAGGATTGACGTCAATATGCAATCGAACATTTGAAGGCAATTCATCCCACTTTCTGGAGGTCTTAATTCTACTTAAATAATGGTGCATTTTTAATCCATTCAAATCTACAGTCTTATCTGACTTCATAATGATATGTATACGATATTTCCCCCTTAACCGTTCCCGAAAACAATCCGCAGGACCCAGGATGTCCAGTCCTTTAAATGGATTGGATAATGATTGCCGAATTTTATGAGCAATTTTTTCAACAATCTTTTTATCTTTCCCTTCAAGTTCAATCCGAACCATCCAAGAAAATGGTGGGTAATTTAATTCTTTCCTTTCGCTTAATGCGATATTGTAATACGTTTTTTGATCCAATCTGGAAGCATGTTTTATCACAGGGTTCTCCGGATTAAATGTTTGGATAACCACTTCTCCCGCCTTCCGCCTTCCGGCCCTTCCAGCTGCCTGGTAAATTAATTGAAACCCTTTCTCTCCGGATCGAAAATCGGGCAGAAACAGACCAGTATCTCCATTGATAATTCCAACCAACGTGGCTTTATCAAAATCCAGTCCCTTGGCAATCATTTGAGTCCCGAGAAGAATTTGAATTTTACCTGAAGCAAATTTTTCCAGTGTGTCGCTAATCGATTTTCCGCTCCGAGTTGTATCGATATCCAATCTGGCCATGGATACATTCGGAAATGTTTTGTGAATTATTTCTTCAACCTTTTGAGTTCCTATTCCCAACAACTTCAGATTCATACTGGTACATTTTTTACATGTGGTCGAAATATTTTCTGTTTCATAACCACAAAAATGGCATTTCAATAATCTATCGTGGCTATGATAGGTCAGAGCAACTTCACATTCCTTACAGGTTTCAATTGCGCCACAGTCTCCACATCGGAGAATGGGTGCAAAACCGCGCCTGTTTTGCAGTAAAATAACTTGTTCTCCTTTTGCAAAACGTTTTTCCATCTTTTTTTGTAAGATACCGGAGATGACCTCCTGATATTTTCCAGTTTCTTCCTGCTCTTGAATCATATCTACAATATGGACTCGCGGGTAGGGTATCCCGCCATATCGCTCTTTCAACCTTAAGTAAATATGCTTACCCTGAATATAGTTATAATAAGTTTCCAGACTGGGAGTGGCGCTTGACATCACCACTACGGCCTGATGTAATTTCCCGCGCATCAATGCTACGTCCCGAGCATGATATCTTGGTGCCGGGGTTTCCTGTTTATATGAATGTTCCTGTTCTTCGTCAATAATAATAACACCCAGGTTTTTTAATGGCGCAAAAACAGCGCTTCTGGCGCCTATGACAACTTTGAATTCTCCTGAACAAATTTGCTTCCACGTCCACGCCCTGGCCGCCGCTGATAATTTTGAATGCCACAACGCTACCGTATCACCAAATACCGCTTTGAATCTCCCGGCAATTTGAGGAGTCAGGGCAATCTCGGGTAACAACAGAATGGCAGATTTCCCTTTTTCCAGTGTTTTTTTTACCAGCTCAATATAGACTTCTGTCTTTCCACTTCCCGTCACTCCGTGTAACAGAAAAGAGCTAAAATCATTTTTTTCCAGGTGATCAAGAAGGGAAGCGTTTACTTTTTCTTGCTCCGGAGTGAAGTAAATATCTTTATGAAGAGGGGGGAAGGTAAATCCTGTCACATCGGGAAATTTCGTGACGGTATCTAAATCTACCAATTCTTTTTCAAACAGAGCTTTGGAGATTGAGCTAGGATTACTTACGAGGGTTTTTAAAGAAGAGACCGGAACGGGGCCGGATTGTTGTGATAAATAAGTTAATACTTTCTCCTGCGAGGGAGCTAGTTTTTTCAACATGTCCCGGTGCTGACCAAAGGATTTAAATGAAATCATACTTGTCTCTGGAGGATGATATTTTGCAGAGAGTTTTTTTGGCAATATTACATTTGCAACCTGTCCCAAAGGTGTAAAATAATATTGACTCATCCACAATGTTAAATCCCATAAGTGTTTTTCCATGATCGGTAAGTCATCTACCAATTCCTTAATGGATTTCATTTTTCCAGAGTAATCCGATTTTGAAAACCGTGAGACAACCATTCCCTGGATTATTTTTTTTCCCAAGGGAGCTTTCACACGAATTCCAACTTGAATTGTATCTTCTAATTCTTTTGGTACCCGGTAAGTAAACTGCTGGTAACTGGAGATGGGAAACGCGACTTCAACAAACATGATTATTGAAAATAGAGGCAGTTTGCATGTGTATCAAGCGTTCTTTATAAAAAATAACCCCCGATCAATGGATCCGGGGGTTATATATCAACTGAATGTTATCCTACCGTCATGCTTTAATAACGTAGACCTTCAGTTCTGGTTTTAATTCGTTGGAAACCTTAACTGGGATATGGTAAATACCCAGAGTCTTAATAGAGTCATCTAACTGAATTTGATGTTTTTTAATATGAATTCCCCTATCGACAAGTTGTTTGTGTACATCATTGGTAGTGACAGCACCAAACATCTTTTCTTCTTCCCCGACTTGGACTTCAAATGTGATTTCCAAATCACTCAATTGAGTGGCTAAATCCTGGTTAATTTTTTCATCGTGGGCTCGACGTTTGGCCGCATTCTGTTTTCGTTCTTCAGATATAGCTAAATTCCTTTTTGAGGCTCTCAGGGCCAGTAACCTTGGAAAAAGAAAATTTCGTGCATAACCGGGTTTGACGGCAATAATGTCTCCGGCTGTTCCCAAAGATTCTACATCTTGGAGTAAAATAACATCCATGGTATTCTTCCTTTATTCTTTTTATAATAGGTTAGTTTTCATTCAAATTAGTGTAAGGCATTAACGCAATATTGCGTGCACGTTTAATGGTCTTCACCAATTTACGATGCATTTTTGCACTGCTTCCCGTCACCCGACGTGGCATAATTTTTCCCTGTTCGGTCACAAAACGGCGTAATAATTTTACATCTTTATAATCAATTTCCGTTATTCCGTTTTCTTTGAAATAACAATATTTTTTACGACTTACAAATGCCATAATTTCCTCGCTTATTTATTCTTTTGATTGATCTTCAGCAACAACTTCTTTGTTGCCGGATTCTTCTAATTCCTGATTGTCCGATTCATTATCTGATGATTCACTCACATCTGCAGCCTTTTCAACCGCCACAGGTTGAGTGTGGCCAACAGGTTCCACTACAATCGGCGCCTCAATATCATTCTCTTCCAAATCACTGATAACTTCTTCTACAAAGGTATCTGGTTTGGAGTCCAGTCTCACTGTTTGAAAACGAAGAATAGACTTATTTAACTTCATGAAGTTATCAAAAGCCACCAATCCTTTTACATTTTTCGTTTCAAACTGAAGCAACATATAAGAACCATATTTATGCTGTTCAATAGTATACGCCAGGCGCTTTTTCCCCCAGAGACGATGATTAATGACCTGACTGATTTTATTTATTTGTTCATCGACTTCTTTCACAATTCCATCGATTTTTTCCTGTTCGAAATTGGGGTTCAGGATATATAATGTTTCATAGTAACGCATTTAAACTCCTCAAATTTATAGATTTAACAATGGGGCAATCACCAAAGACACCACCGACATTAATTTAATTAAAATATTTAAAGACGGACCGGACGTATCTTTAAATGGATCACCAACCGTATCGCCAACAATGGCCGCTTTATGAGTATCAGAACCTTTTATCAGTTTTTTATCATTAACCACAACGCCTTCTTCGATCATTTTTTTTGCATTATCCCAGGCTCCGCCTGCATTGGATTGAAAAATCGCCATTAATACACCTGATACGGTAACGCCGGCAAGGAGGCCGCCCAGTGTTTCCGGACCAAAAACAAACCCGACAAACACCGGAGTAATAATGGCCAATAGACCGGGTGCGACCATTTCTTTAATGGCAGATTGGGTCGATATTTCGACACAACGGCCATATTCCGCTTTTGATAATCCATCATTATATATTTTTTTATCTTCTTTTGACCAGGTGGACTCATCCCCTTTTCCTAAGACCTGAAGAGCTGCTTTTAATTCTGGGATTTCTCGGAATTGGCGGCGGACTTCCTCAATCATCGCCATAGCCGCTCTTCCCACAGCGCCCATAGCCATAGAAGAAAAAAGAAAGGGCAACATACCGCCTACCAGCAAACCGGCCATAATTAATGGTTTTGAAATATCGATATTGTTAATCCCGCTCTGAACCATAAATGCAGCAAACAAGGCTAAAGCTGTCAATGCAGCCGATCCAATGGCAAATCCTTTTCCGATGGCTGCTGTAGTGTTGCCAACAGCATCCAGTTTATCAGTTCTTCCGCGAACTTCTTCCGGTAAACCAGCCATTTCGGCAATACCACCTGCATTATCAGAAATCGGCCCGTAGGCATCTACCGCTAATTGAATCCCTGTATTGGCCAACATACCAAGGGCGGCCATGGCAATGCCATATAGACCCGAAAAATAATGGGCCGCAATGATACCGGCAGATAGAATCAGGACCGGAATAGCTGTAGATTGCATTCCCAAGCCCAACCCTGCAATAATATTGGTTGCCGCCCCTGTTTGGGATTGCTTAACAATCGACAATACAGGTTTGGTTCCTGTGCCGGTATAATGTTCCGTTACAATCCCAATCCCCAGGCCGGCGACTAGGCCGATCAAGGTTGCCCAGAAAACACCCAGGCTTGTATAGACGACTCCGCCCAAAATAAATTGACCAGGAAGGAAGTGTTTAATTAAGAAATAAATCACAACAACCATAATGGCTGAACTGCCAAATTCTCCCCGATTTAATGCTTTTTGAGGATCGCCTCCTTCTTTCACTGATACCATGAATGTTCCAATAATGGAAACGATGATTCCAGAAGCGGCTATATAGAGAGGAAGAAGTACGAAATTTAATTCGAAATGACCAGCGGCCAATATGGTGGCTCCCAGAACCATGGATCCAACAATCGACCCGACGTATGATTCAAAAAGATCAGCGCCCATACCAGCAACATCACCCACATTGTCACCTACATTGTCTGCAATGGTGGCCGGATTCAAGGGGTGATCTTCGGGAATTCCTGCTTCCACTTTTCCAACAAGATCTGCACCGACGTCCGCAGCCTTGGTATAAATACCACCACCAACCCGGGCAAATAATGCAATGGATGAAGCGCCCAGAGAAAAACCGGATATCACATTTAAAACCATTCCAATATTGAGGGCATCTGTTCCGAATTTTTTGGAATAAACCATAAACAGTGATCCCAACCCAAGGACACCTAACCCCACAACGCTAAGGCCCATGACTGATCCACCGGTAAAGGCAATTTTTAATGCAGACGCCAAACTGGTCCTGGCTGCGTGAGTGGTTCGATTATTTGCCCGTGTGGCCACTTTCATTCCAAGATAACCTGCCAAACCCGACGCGATTGCTCCCACAAAAAATGAAACGGCAATGAGTGAATTGGAATCCTCTCTGCCTGCATTGGCAAATCCCAACAGGGCAGCAATCACAATAATAAATATAGATAAAACTCTATATTCAGCTTTTAAAAAGGCCATGGCGCCAACGGCAATATTTGAACCAATCGTTTTCATATGATCTGTTCCTTCGTCCTGGCTAATAATCCAACTTGTCTTCCAAAAGGCATAGACCATCGCCAACAGGGCCGCGCCTATGACCAATAATAAATGATTATCCATTAATTCATACCTCATGAGTTGTATCTGTTCATCGTTCGATCCAGTCCTTCTCTCAGCAAATATTCAACAGCCTCTGCAGCTGTTTGGACCATGATATTTGCTTCTAATTGATTCTTTTTTTTAAAAGGTTTTAATACGTACACTTCCGCCGGTCTACTATGGTCGCTTGCAGCAATACCAAACCGGATTCTCGGAAAATGAGTGCTCCCTAAATGGTAAATAATCGATTCCATTCCCCGATGACATCCATCACCACCTTTGGGTCGTAATCGTAAAGATCCCAGAGGTAAATCAATATCATCAACAATAATATGAAGATCGGATAAATTCATTTTCCTTTGTTGTACAATTTCTTTGACGGATACACCGCTTCCATTCATACCCGTTGTCGGTTTAGCCAATAATATATTGTTACTTTCAGCGTACACAAAAGCTCCTTTTCCCGGACGAAATCTGATGGACCATCTCCGGGCCAACTCGTCTACCACCCAAAAACCAGCGTTGTGTTTGGTTGCTGCATATTTTGGACCCGGATTGCCAAGACCGACAAATGCTTTCATAACTATTCAGTGCTTTCCTCCGTTTCAGAGTTGCCTTCCGCTTTGGTTTCATCTGTGTCTTCACCGGCCCCAATCTCAACTTCTTCCTCTGCTTCAACTTCCACTTCTTCTTTTGGCGGTTGACACATGGCTATGACCTGATCAGCTTCTGTTAATATGGTCAAGTGACTGTCAATTGGAAGGTTTTCAACCGTTAAACTGCCGTTCATTTGTAAATCTGAAATATCCAATACAATATAATCCGGCACATCGGTCGGTAGACATTCAATATCAATATTCGTTATTAATTGTGTTAACACGCCCCCTTCCTTAACGCCGACTGCGTCGCCCTCCATGTGAAGAGGAACAGTAATAGTCATTTTTTGATCCCGGCGGACACGCATCAGATCCACGTGAATGACTTCATCTGTCACCGGATGGTATTGAATATCTTTAATCATCATGTACTGCGTTTCATCACCTAGGGTCACTTCGAATATATGTTGGCCTGAATGAAGGGCATGGTGTAAATCTCGCTCATTGATAGAAAGGTTAATATTGTCTGTTCCCTTATAATAGTAATTCGCGGGAATTTTTCCATTTCTTCTCAGCGCTTTCGCTTCGCTTGTTCCTGTATTTTCTCTACTTTCAACCGTTAAGTGGTAATATTCTGACATTATTTACTCCCAATTAAAATTCGAATAATGAGCTGACTGATTCACCTTCGTGAATCCGATTGATTGCCTCGGCAAAAATTTCAGCTACTGTTACCATTTGCATATTGTTTAATTTCTTTTCTTTTGGCATCGCCACTGTGTCTGTCAATAGAAAACGACTAATAGGTGATTTTTCCAATCGCTCCACAGCTGGGCCGGAGAAAAGAGGGTGGGTGGCGACAGCCGTCACAGACTTTGCACCGTTTTCAACGGCAGCATCTGCGGCATTTACTAATGTTCCGGCAGTATCAATCATATCGTCAATAATTAATACATCTTTTCCCTTTAAATCGCCGATTAAATGCATGACTTCCGTTTTGTTCGGAGCATAACGGCGTTTATCAATGAGGGCAAAGTGCATCCCGAGATATTTAGCATAAGCCTGACTAATACGGGCAGATCCCATATCCGGTGACAGGCAAACCGAATTGCCTGGATTCAACCCTAAAGCTTTTATTTTATCCAGAAACACGTTGCGGCTATACAGATGATCAAAGGGTATATTGGCAAAACCCTGAATCTGGGTAGAATGGAGATCCATGGTGACAATCCGATTGGTTCCGGCTGTGGTAAACATATCCACCATCACTCGAGCAGAAATGGGAACACGAGGTGTGTCTTTCCGATCTTGGCGGGCATAACCAAAATAGGGAATCACTGCCGTCACACTCTTGGCAGACGCCCGGACAGCCGCATCCAAAATCAGAACCAGTTCCAATATATTTCTGGCAGGACCATTGGTGGACTGTACGATGAAAACATCCCTGTTCCGGATATTTTCTTCGAACTTAATCCATATCTCTCCGTCAGCAAAATCCTTGATGGTCAGCTGACCTAAAGCCACGCCCAGATGGTCTGCAATTTTTTTACCGAGAGCCGGATTACTTCTGCCTGTAAATATTTTTAGTGTATTTTTACTCATGATTGCTGGGGCGCAGGGATTCGAACCCCAACTGCCTGGACCAAAACCAGGTGTCCTACCCTTAGACGACGCCCCAAAGGATTTTCATTTATTGAATGCCATTCCGGTTGTGGGCAGAGTGTGGTCGAGTGAGTACCGTTTGGTACTCGGGCAGGAATACAGACTCAGCTGCCTTGGCGGCAGATTCCTCGTCAAATATCCCAAACACAGTCGAACCACTGCCCGACAAACTGGCGAAAGAAGCACCCTGCATTAACAAGGTATTTTTTATTTCACCAATTTCTGGATGCGCTGGAATTACAATTCGTTCAAAATCATTCTGAAAAAGCTCAAAAGGAATTACATTCCTTCTGAAGAAGTCGGCAAAGTTACCTTTTTCTCCCTGGGAGTCCAAATCCTTTTTCAGCCTTTCATATGCCCGGTTTGTCGAAATAGAAACCGGTGGAATCACCAACAGAAAAGTCCCGTCCAAACACACGTCAATTGGGGTCAGTCTTTCACCAATCCCCTCTCCCAACTGGCACCCACCACGGATGAAAAAAGGAACGTCCGCTCCCACCTCTACCGCAAGATTTTCCAAATCATCTTCTGATAAACTCAACCTGTATATTTGATTCAACCCTTTTAAAACAGCCGCGCCATTTGAAGAGCCGCCCCCTAAGCCGCCCCCGGCTGGAATCTGTTTGTCTACTTGGATATTAATACCGCCAATGTGCGGATAATTTCTTTTTAGAATATAATAGGCCTGGTGGCAAGTATTGGATTCATCCAGTGGAAACGTCTGATGATTTGAAGAGAGGCTGCACCCCTCTTTCTTCCCTGTTAAGGTAAGGGTGTCATGAAAATCCAGTTCCTGGAAAATGGTATGCAGATGATGATAACCGTCGGGTCGTCGGTTTAAAACCTGCAGGCCAATATTAACTTTGGCATGGGATTTAATAGTGGTAGAATTCATAAAAACTATTTAGTCTTATTTTAATAATGCTTTATCAATAATATTCAACTCCTCTGGAGTTGAATATTTGTTTGCAAATTATTACACATCCTTGTTTTTGTGTAAAATAAATAGAATTTACAGACTTGTCTGAAAATATCATGGGTATTGTGAAATCAGATACGCATTAACATGATGAAAATTATTTAGAAATAGTTGCCACGGCCACAGCCCCCACGCCTTCGCCTCGGCCGATAAAACCCATTTTATCTGTGGTGGTGGCTTTCACTGAAACTGACACTACATTTAATTTAAGAGTGTGGGAAATTTTTTGTATCATTTCCGGAATAATACCCACCAGCTTTGGTTTTTCTAAAATGACTGTACTGTCGATGTGGTTAATTTTAAATCCAGCATCATTCACCAGATGGCAGGCATGTTTTAAAAAATGAATACTGTCTTTTCCTTTCCAGCGTTTGTCGGAACTGGGGAAGTGTTGACCGATATCACCTAAGGCGGCGGCTCCCAACAAAGCATCCACAATGGCGTGGAGCAACACATCACCGTCTGAGTGCCCCACCGACCCGAAGGGACTGTCGATTTTTATTCCGCCAATGATGAGCACTTCTCCTTCCGCTAAAGGATGAACATCATATCCGATACCTGTTTTTACCATAGGGAGAAATTAAACCATATCGCTTAATCCATGTATCCATTTTATCTTAAACGGCCAGCTCCACTTCACCCAAAGTAGAAAATGAGATTCAGATCCTTAAAAAATATTGGTTGAAGCGGATTCTTATAGGTTAAGTAAGCACAAAAGAACTTCTATACAGTATGGTAAACCTAATCTCTAGGAGGAGGATCAAAAGAGGCGTTCAAAAAGCCCGTTTTGCCCCTGTGACCGGGGAATTTGTTCACACTACTACATAGATTTTTCAAGTACTAATCAACAACTCTGCCAGCTTCCAATCTTCGTTTGTTGTAATCTTAAAATTCCCGGCTAATCCTTCCGTTACAACCACTTTACCGCCTAAGGCCTCCACCATGGATGCTTCATCCGTCGCATCCATATCCCGTCGTAACGCTTTAATCAAAATATCTTTATGAAATGTTTGCGGAGTTTGTGCCAGCCAAACAGTTTTGCGATCAACAGTAGATTGAATCCGGTGATTCTTTACTTTTTTCACGGTATCTTTGGATGGAAGGGCGGAAATGCAGCCATCGGCACCTTTGCATCCCGCAATAGTAGCTGAAA
>CAYXMX010000007.1:0-2590 GCA_964466265.1 uncultured bacterium
AGGTGGTCTTCAAATATTCTTCATCGGTGAAGCCACCTGCTTTGAAGATCAAATCGTACAAGGTCATATTTTCCCTGATCAGGTATCGTCCAGGCGTTTTCACATGACCGGAAATGGACACAAACCTTCTGGGAATCATAGCAGATGTGCCGTAAACAGTCACTCGGTCCAGAGGAGCCAGTCGAATATTATTATTGGGGTCACCGTCCATGGCCAGTCCCAGATTCAGCTTGAGAAGTTTTTCTGTAAAATCAGGATTGATTCTTACCACATCCACCCGATTCAGGTAGGCATCGCCTACCAGACCATCTGCTTTTAACACCAGGTCTCGCAGTCGCAATGAATCACCAATATCAAAAGTCCCCGGTCGGACCACAGCACCGCTTATTTCAACAATATTTTCCCGCAAGTTCAATACGGAGAATATCTGGATTTTATCCCCATCCAACAGTTTGTAATCATTTTGACTGCTGATGACCTGAGTTAAATCCACATCAATAAACATGCGATCCATTCCGAGAACGTCTCGTTCTTCCGGGGGAACAATACGGTCAATCTGTGCCCGGTTCAAGTAGGCACTGACCCGAAGACCCCCTGCCATGGCAATCAAATCGTTGAGGCCTTCCCCCTTTTTTAATTCATAGATGGCCGGCCGGTTGATTTCTCCACTGATTGTGACCGTTTTCGCCCGGGTGGGCAGAAAAATAGTATCATCCAACTGGAGGCGGACATCATTGATTTTCTTCCCTGAAAGGAGATAATCATAAAAATCGATATTGGCAATATTTTTCCCACCCCGAATCAGCCTGATGTCTCGCAGTGAGCCTAAGGTGGTGGGGCCATTAAAATAATAGAGCGCTGAAAAAAGAGTCGTGGAAGGGCTCACCTGGTATGCCCCCGGTTGGGCCACTTCCCCGAGAACAATAACGCGCAATGGCCGCAAATTTCCCAAACTCACATCTAAGAAGGTGGTGGCGCTTCCTCCCTGGGAACGAACCAGACTGGAATATCTTTGGGATAATACTTTGAATAATTTGGATTCCAGCAAATCCATGGTGAGTCCATTGACAAATACTTGACCCACTTCCGGGATAAAAACAAATCCTTCTCTGTCTACAGTCAATACCTGGCGGAACTGGGTTTCTCCCCACAGCATAATAATAATTTCATCGCCGGGGCCAATATTGTAATCCGGATCCACAGATCCAAAAACGGATGATTGAAATATCGCAGGATCCCCCTGAAAAATATTGTAACCATAATATTGAACTGCTTGGCGGCCCGGTTGGCTTTGAGATTCCAGGATTAAATTCTCCTCAACAATCTCCAGTGCTTCTCCATCAATAATCGTCTCTAAACTTGATTCTATTGTTTCCGGAATTCCTTCTACGTCATCAACATCTCCCTCTTCACTCAAATCAGAAGGTGGTATGGTGGCATCTTCACCCTTTGCTTGGGGAATATCTTCAATGGTGGGTTGAGGAGCGTTTTGTTCCCCCGTGGCCTCCTGGAGCTCTTTTGCTTTTTGATCAATTTCAGCATCGGACATGCCCCGCTGTTTGGCGATTTGGCGGATCTGGGATTCGGAAAGTCCCGATTCCTTAATCTTCTGTTTAATGTCAGCTGGATTTTGACTCCAGACCACCGAAACGATTAAAATCAGATTAAATATATAACGCACAGGTTACCTCGAAATGATTAACATTAAATTTTTTGCTCTTATGAAAAAAGAAAGCTAAAACAATATACCGGTTATTCACTATTAGTTTTTCTCCCAGTCATTTGAATGTTTTCTGATGGATATTCCATAAATTAATGGGCCAGATATTGACCCGGTTTATTATCAAAATAATCCCCTTCCACCGGATGGAATGAATAGAAGACCAGCCAGGCATCCATAATGTCCTGTTCGGAAAAAGAATGGGATTCTCCTTTGGCCAATGCGATTCCGGTCGGGTTATTTTTGTATAAACAAATAACCAAACCTTCCTTTGGGTCATATTGTTCCCGAATACTGACACAGAGCGGTTCCAAAGAATCATCATTTTCTTCAACAATGCCATACAGTTTCACCTGATCAATCAAGCCAGACGAGTATTCAGTTCGCTCAATGGTATAATGAATTTGTTCTGTTTCCTTAAGACTTGCCTGTTGGTTGGAGCCGGCCCGGTCTGAACCATTGGTTTTTCTATCTGGCTTCTGTTTCGTGGTCAAAATCCTTCGACTAAAGCGCTGATTCATACTTAAAAAAGGTTCCTGATAGAGCTGGTTGGCCACTCGCATCAGCTCTTCTTTATATAGTTTTTTGTGGGAATAAAGTGAATCGTTCAATTCTTGAGCCAGTTTTTCATTTAAATCGGTCCAATCCTTTTCCTTTAACGGAGGGGCTATTTGAAAAAATGGGAGGAATGCAAATAACCCGGCGATGACCAACAGGAATAATAGACCATTTTTCATGGGAGGGAATTTAAAACGTAATGGCCTTTTAAAAGGCGTTGAACCATGGAAATATTTGAATGATTTAATGGACTTTTCAGGTACGATTTCCAGGGGAAAAGGTGGACCCCATCGTCTCAGCCGTCTTTCGACT
>CAYXMX010000007.1:2690-48805 GCA_964466265.1 uncultured bacterium
TTTTTTTAACAGAACAAGATGGTTCCGTTTTTCCTGCAAAAATGCAGCCATGGCCATCCGACCATCCGGTGGTGCCTGACTCTAGCATTATCCACCGCCAATCACCACCGATATTTTTGTTTAAATCCCAGCCAAATAAGTATCCGAATTAAAAATATTCTTCATAACTTCCGCACCTTTTTTCATATCAAAATATTGGAGAATCATGACATTAATTGAACCCCACGGCGGCAGCCTTAAAAATTTAGTCCTAAGCCCTCAGGAAGCTGGGCAGTTAAAAATAGACGCAAAATCCTTTCTATCCTGGACGTTAAATGACAGGCAAATCTGCGATTTGGAAATGATTTTAAACGGTGGCTTCTCCCCCCTGGAGGGATTTTTAACTGAAAAAGATTATCAATCGGTTCTGGAGAACCTTCGCCTGGCAGATGGAAACCTCTGGCCCATCCCGGTCACCCTGGATGTGTCTGAAGATTTTAGCCAAAAGGTGGAAGTGGGCAGCCCGGTGGCCCTCAGGGATAAAGAGGGGTTTTTAATTGCAGTCATGAGCGTCCAATCCAAGTGGACTGCTGATAAATTATTGGAAGCGGAAAAAGTATTGGGCTCAACGGATGAAACCCATCCGGCAGTGAATTATTTACTGAATGAATCCAACCCCGTTTACTTAGGGGGCCCGGTGAAAGGAATCATGCTTCCCAAACAATATGATTATACCGATTTACGCCATACGCCGGGCCAGTTAAGGGCATTATTTACCGAAAACGGGTGGAATAATATTGTGGCATTTCAAACCCGGAACCCCATGCACCGGGCCCATGTAGAATTGACGGTGAGGGCGGCGTTTGAGCATGAGGCGAATGTGCTCATTCACCCGGTGGTGGGACTCACCAAACCGGGGGATGTGGATCATTATACCCGGGTCAGGTGTTACCAGCATGTATTGAAAAAATACCCGGAAGGGTCTGCCATGCTATCTCTGCTGCCACTGGCCATGAGAATGGGGGGCCCCAAAGAAGCGCTGTGGCATGCCATCATCCGGAAAAATTATGGATGCAACCTGTTTATTGTGGGCAGAGACCACGCCAGCCCCGGAAACGGAAAAGACGGCCAACCCTTTTACGGCCCCTACGATGCCCAGGAGTTGCTGAAAGAACATGAAGATGAATTGGGAATAAGCATGGTGCCCTTTCAACTCATGGTGTATGTTCCCGGTCAGAAAGCCTACGTCCCGAAAGATGAACTGAAGGAAGATGAAGAATTCAACATGATATCCGGGACCGATCTTCGCCACCGCCTTCGCAACGATGAAGAGATTCCCCAATGGTTTTCCTACCCGGAAGTGGTGGCTGAATTGAGGCGGTTTCGCCCCTCATTGGATCGCCGGGGATTTACAGTTTTTTTCACCGGTCTGTCCGGGTCGGGAAAGTCCACTTTGGCCAACGGCCTCCTGGTGAAATTCATGGAAGACGGCCGACGACCCGTGACGCTTTTGGACGGGGATATTGTCCGAACTCATTTATCCAGTGAACTGGGTTTTTCCCAACACCACCGGAGTTTAAATATTCGCCGCATCGGGTTTGTGGCCAGTGAAATTACCAAAAATGGCGGCATTGCCATCTGCGCCCCCATTGCACCCTACCAGGCGGATCGCCGTTACAACCGGGACCTGATCTCTCCCTTGGGGGGCTTCATTGAAGTGTATGTCAATACTTCCCTGTCTGTCTGTGAAGCTAGAGATGCCAAGGGACTGTATGCGTTGGCAAGGTCAGGGAAATTAAAGCAATTTACGGGAATTGATGACCCCTATGAAGCACCGGAACAGTCGGAAATTGTCATTACGTCCGCCCAGGCTTCCCCGGAAGACCTGGTGAATGAAATCGTTCAAAAGATTAAAGATTTGGGTTATTTATAATTCAGAGACATTCGTAAATTGGCAGGCTTTATGAATCAAATAAATGACAAAGAAAGGAGTGTTCTGTATTGAACTGCTGTCAGAACATTTTTGTCTTTAACCACCCAAAATCAAATGAAATGCACCTGAACAGGTGCATTTTTTGTTTAGTAGAATAGGAGAAAAGCCATGAATTCAATCCAGTCATTGATTCAACTGCAGCAGGTGGATACCCAGCTTCAGGAAATCAGTGAATTACTGGGCGATATGCCCCATCAAATCGATGAACTGACTCAACGTGAACGCTCACTGGTGGACCATATTGATATTGCCAAGAAACGCATCAAAGACATTGAGCTGGACTTTGCCAAGAAAGAGCATCAAGTGAACATCCTTCAAACCAAAATTCGAAAATTAAAGGACCAGCTCTATTTGGTCAAAACCAACAAACAATACGATGCATTGTCCCAGGAAATCGATTATTTAAAAACAGAGCTGGATAACATCGAGAACGGCGAACTGGAAATAGCAGAAGAAAAAGATTCCCTGGTTGCCGAAACGCAGGAGCGGGAAAATAATCTGGGCACGTTAACATCCGATCTTCATGAAAGAAAATCCAAACTGGAGATCCTCATTGCTGAATCTTCCGAGAAAAAGAAAAACCTGGAAGAAGAGCGGAATCATATTATGGCGAAACTGTCTGAGGGAATGGTGTCCAAATATAATAAGGTCCGTTCGGCACGAAGCGGAATGGCGGTGGTGGAAGTTTTGGGATCCTCCTGCGGGGGATGTGGATCGGTGGTGCCTCCCCAAAAATTGGCAGAGGTGAAACAAAAAAAAGGAATTTATTCCTGTGATGTCTGCAGCCGTTTTTTATTCTGGCCATCCACGACAGATTGATTTTTTCTTTCGGATGAATTCCCTTAAATTTTCACCTTGATTTATCTGAGTCGGCCGGGTGGTTACTCTGATTTGTCCTGAGGATCTTAGGATCGGGTCGGGGAGGAAAGTCCGGGCACCGCAGAACAAGATGCCTCCTAACGGGAGGACTTCCTAAACAATGAATTGAAGGAAGATGGAAAGTGCAGCAGAGAGTAGACTTTCTCTAACACTTTGTGTTGAGATAAAGGTGAAACGGTGGTGTAAGAGACCCCCAGTTCCCGGTCAAAATCGGGAAGCTAGGTAAACCCCATCTGGTGCAAGACCGAATAGGCTCCAGGGTGTGGTTCGCACCTCAAATATCGTCTGCCTTAAAAAAAGGCAGCCATATCAAGAAGGAGCGGGTAGGTTGCTAGAACCCGGCAGTGATGTCGGGTCCAGAGGAATGACCACTGATTCCCAAACGCCTGAGGCGTTGGGAAGAACAGAACTCGGCTTACAGGCCGACTCAGATTTAAAAAAACATTTTGATTGCAGCGGAGGCAGATCTGACCACAATGACCCCTATTCTCATCCAGTTATTCATCGGTTCACCAGGGGATTTGAGGAATAATCATCTTCATCATCCTTGTTTGATTTATCAAATGAGCATTTCTTAAATGGAGTGGCGATTCTTAACGCCTGAGCTCCCTCAGGTTCAATCGATTCAGAAAACATTTAGAATATCGGAAGTGATGGCCCGGGTGCTGTTAAACAGGCACATTCACACACAGTCAGAAGCAGATCTTTTTTTTCATCCCGATTGGACATTACTCCACGATCCATTTTTGATGAAAGATATGACCCGGGCGGTGGATCGCATTTTAATCAATATACTGGAGCATAAGCCGGTGTTAATATTGGGAGACTTTGATGTGGATGGAACCACCGGTGTCGCTTCCTTATACCTGGCTTTGAAACAATTCGGCGGAAAGGTGGAAACCTATATTCCGAACCGGGAAAGGGAAGGGTATGGTCTTTCCCTCAAAGGGATTGAGTATGCCCAGACCATTGGCGCCGATTTATTCATTACCTGTGACTGTGGAATCAATGCTGTTTCTCAGGTGGAATTTGCCAATGAAAAATCCATCGATATCATTATAACCGACCACCATACGCCCCCGGCCACACTTCCCGAAGCTTTTGCCATTTTAAACCCGAAGCAACTGGATTGCCCCTATCCGTTCAAAGGCCTTTGCGGGGGAGGGGTGGCCTTGAAATTCATCATGGCCATTGGAGAAAAACTCCATATTCCTTTTGAACAGTATCAAGAAATCTTGCCGTTGATTACCCTGGGAACCGCCGCCGATATAGTTCCCATGATGGATGAAAACAGGATTATTGTTTCCACCGGATTGTCTCTAATGGGCCGACGGAAGCAGCCGGGGCTGAAACAGCTGCTGAACCTGGCCGGACTGACCAAAAACTACACCGTTGGGCAGCTGGTTTTTAATGTAGCGCCCAAAATCAATGCAGCGGGACGACTGGGAGATGGAAACCGGGCAGTGGCATTACTGGTGACCGATGATGAAGAAAAAGCCAAAGAATTAGCCCGGGAACTGGATGAAGAAAATAAACGGAGACAAGGGATCCAAGAAACGGTGGTCCGGGAGGCCTTTTTAACGGTTAATGCAGAAGCAGATTTATCCAAAGACCATGCCCTGGTCCTCGCCTCTGAAGGATGGCACCACGGGGTGGTGGGAATTGTGGCCTCCAAGTTGAAAGAATCCTTCCACCGGCCCACCATTGTGATTGCCATTCAAAATGGACTGGGGAAAGGATCCGCCAGGAGCATTAACGGATTTGACTTAACAAAAGCTCTGGAAAAATGTCAGGAATATTTGGAAGGATTCGGGGGCCATCCCCTGGCGGCCGGCTTAACGGTGAAGCCGGAAAATATTGCCCGGTTCAAGGAGGCTTTTTTAACCCTGGCGAACCAGTCATTGTCGAAAGAAGATCTTAAACAAACCATCACGCTGGAGTGTTTAATCACTTTTCAAGATATTACACCGAGGTTTATGAAATTTTTAGATAAATTAGGGCCATATGGACCGGGGAATATGAGACCAAAATTTGCAATAACAGGTGGTGAAATTGTCGGCGTTCCGAAAGTGATTGGAAAAACCGGTGACCATCTGCGGTTTAAAGTCCGCCAGGGACAGCGATCCTATCCGGCGGTGGGATTTGGCCTGTCAGCCCAATATGAAATGCTCATTACCGGAAAACCGGTGGATATGGCCTTTGTCATTGAAACCAATGAATGGCAGGGGAATACATCCATTCAATTAAACGTCAGAGATATTAAACCAACGGCCACAGGATGAAGAATTCACACATAACAGGAATGGGGTTTCAGGTCCCGGAGAAAATTGTGACCAATGCAGACCTGGAAAAAATGATGAACACCAATGATGAATGGATCCGATCCAGGAGCGGCATCGAACAGCGCCACTGGATCAGTGAAGGGGAAGGGGGATCGGACTTATCCTTAAAGGCGGGGGAAAAGGCCATGAAAATGGCAGGAATTACCGCCGCCGATATTGATCTGGTCATTGTGGGGACCGCATCCTCCGACTATTATTTCCCCGGTATCGGCGCCCAGTTACAGGATAGGATGTCCCTTCGGACCATTGGCGCATTCGATATCCGGGTGGGATGTTCTGCCTTCATTTATGGCTTATCCATTGCGGACCAGTATATCAAAAGCGGACAGTGTAACACCATCTTATTGGTGGGGGTAGATGTATTGTCCACTGCTCTGGAAAAAACACCGGAAGGCCGGGACGTCGGTGTCTTATTTGGGGACGGAGCCGGAGCGGTGATCCTTCAGCCCACGGATGACGGGCCCGGCATTTTATCCACCCACCTCCATTCAGAAGGAAAATATTTAAAAGAACTCTGGTGTGAAATGCCTTCCTTCCGAATTAACAACAGGGGATTTTCTGAAGAAATGATTCAAGCCAGACGCCACCGCTTGAAAATGAATGGCCGGGAAGTATTTAAGCATGCCATTACCCGTTTCCCGGAAGTGATCCAGGAAGCGCTGGATGCCAATGAATTATCCATGGATGATATTGCCCAGGTTATTCCCCACCAGGCCAACTATCGCATTACCGAAGCAGTGGCCAAGCGGTTAAAGGTGCCCATGGATCGAATTTACAGTAATATTCATCGATATGGGAATACCACCGCCGCCACCATTCCGATTGCCCTCTGTGAGGCATACGCTGAAGGAAAATTTAAACAAGGAGATCATATTATTCTGGCAGCATTCGGCTCCGGGTTCACCTGGGCATCCGCTGCCATTAAGTGGGGATAGAAAATGGATAAATTATTTTTTACAGACGAACACAGAATGCTGGTGGATATGGTGAGAAACTTTGCCAAAACAGAAGTGGAACCGGTGGCCAGCGCCTTGGATGAGTCCGAAACATTTCCGGATGACATTATTCAAAAAATGGGAGACCTGGGGTTGATGGGTATTCCAGTACCAGAAGAATATGAGGGCGCCGGCATGGATACGGTGGCCTATGCGGCTGCCGTCATGGAGATGGCAAAAGTGGATGCGTCGGTGGCCATCACCATGGCTGCCCACACCTCCCTGGGAACCATGCCCATTGTCATCTCCGGCAATGAAGCCCAAAAGAAGAAATACATTCCGGGACTGGCCAGCGGGAAAATGCTCGGTGCTTTTGGCCTGACCGAACCGTCCGCCGGCAGCGATGCCGGGGCTACCCAAACCAGGGCGGTGCTGGACGGGGATGAATATGTGGTCAACGGGAGTAAAATATTTATCACCAATTCGGGGAAAGCCGGCCTGCTCACCCTCACCACCCATCTTATTGAACAGGGGGAAGATCAGGGAATCGGGGCCCTCATGGTCGAGACAGATAATCCGGGATTAACGATAGGCCTGAAAGAAAAAAAGATGGGGTGGCGTGCCAGCGATACCCGCCAGCTTTTTTTTGAAGATATGCGGGTGCCCAAAGAAAATGTATTGGGAAAACCGGCCGACGGATTTAAAACATTCTTAAAAACACTTACCGGGGGAAGAATATCCGTTGCAGCTCTTTCGGTGGGAACGGCAGAAGGGGCTTATCAAAAAGCACTTCAATATTCCACAGAGCGAACGGCATTTGGGAAAAAAATTCATCAATTTCAGGCCATCGGGTTTAAATTGGCTGATATGGCCACGCAAATAGAAGCAGCCAAATTGTTAACATTCCACGTGGCCTGGATGAAAGACCAGGGAATGAAGATCACCAAGGAAGCGGCCATGGCAAAACTATACGCCAGCGAAGCGGCAATGAGGATTACCACGGAAGCGATCCAGGTGCTGGGGGGGTATGGTTATGTAAAAGAGTATGACGTTGAACGCTTTTTCCGGGATGCCAAGGTCCTGGAAATCGGTGAAGGAACCAGCGAAGTTCAACGGATAATTATTGCCCGGGAATTGGTCAATTCATTTAGCCAGACAGCTTGATTAAGTCACACAAAATCCGGCGGACCATCCAGGGGGCCATGGATACGCTCAAAGGGAACTATAAACAAATAACCATTTTGTGGATAATGGTCATTATTATTTCATTATTTTTTCGGCAAGGAAAAGTGCTTCAGTACAGCTATCAGATCGATGATATTGCCCGGGAACCCGTCATTGCCCCATTCAATTTTCCCATTCTGAAAACAGAGGAAAAACTGGAAACAGATTTGACAGAAGCACTGAAATCAGAGCCATGGTTATTCCACCGAAACCAGGACATTGTCAACCTATCCACCGATAAATTGGATGAATATTTTCTGATGGTGAAGGAGATCAGAGCCGCCTTCAGTCAGTTGGAAAAAACAAAAGAACTCCTCTATCGTTATCGTCACGATGAAAAATATTCGGAAGTCCATTCCATGTTTCAGGCCGATAGTGCCACACTGGCGATGTTGATGAATCAGTACGAAACAGATTATCCTGCCTTAAAACCCAATAATGAATCCTCCTCAATTTTTAAGGTTTTGGAGCCATTGGAATCTGAAAAAGCCATTAACAAATTTCGGGAGGATTTACTGCAAATTTTTCGCAATAGATGGGCCGAAGGTATTATCGATATTCATGGGGAAGATATCTCCGGCAATGAAGTGTCCATTGACCAGGGAGATATTCCCATTGGTTTAGACCCTAAAGAATTAAATGATTTAAATATCGCCTGGACAAAATCCAAGAAAGAAATCAATTCTTTATACGAGAATGAACAGGACCCTCGGCGGGAACTGGGATATATCCTCTTAGTGGAATTCATGAAACCCAATTTGATTTATGATAAAGAAACCACCGAACGAAGGCAGCAAAGTCGCCTGGCCCGGGTTCCCAGAAACAGGGGAATCATGTTAAAAGATGAAATGATCGTGGATGCCAACCAGCGCATTACACCGGATATTTATCAAAAGTTATATTCTCTTTCCATCGCCATTAATAAAAAAAATATGCAGCCAAGCGGGTGGGAAAAAGCAATTTCATATCTGGGACGTCTCATGCTGGTGGCGGTGGTGATCTCTTTCTTTTTTACCTTCCTTCTCACTTATCGGAGCTATATTTTTAATGATTGGAAAATGGTGCTGCTAATTTCGATCATATTCGCTATTATCATTGGGTTGACCGATTTATTCGTCTTGAGGTTTGAATTATCAGAATACCTGATTCCCATCAGTGTTGCCGCCATGCTTCTCACCATTTTATTTGACGCAAGAATCGGGTTTATGGGAACGGTCTCTGTGGCGCTGCTCAGCGGCATTTTAATTGGGAATGATCTGGAATTTATTGTGACAGTTATTTTTATTTCGTCTGTTTCCATGTATATGGTGAGGAAATTGAGAACAAGAAGCCAGTTTATTGTGGCCATTATTGCCATGATGGCTGCCAGCGCTTTTGTGGTATTGGCCCATGGGCTTTTTAAAGGGCATTCCTGGGGTGATATGCGAATTGACCTCATTTATTTAATGGTCACCAGCCTACTGACACCGATCATTACCTACGGACTGATCGGGATTGTGGAAGTCACCTCTGGGATTACCACCGATTTGACATTGTTGGAATTACTGGATTTTAACCA
The DNA here is from genome assembly GCA_964466265.1 of uncultured bacterium. Classification (GTDB taxonomy): domain Bacteria; phylum Fidelibacterota; class Marinisomatia; order Marinisomatales; family TCS55; genus JADFRD01. The sequence goes on from CAYXMX010000007.1 coordinate 11,601, forward strand.
TCCCCTGTTAAAGCGGATGCAACGGGATGCCAATGGAACCTTTAATCACAGCATAATTGTGGGAAACCTGGCAGAAGCGTGCGCAGATGCAATCCATGCACGCTCTTTACTCTGCAGGGTGGGGGCGTACTACCATGATATTGGTAAAATGGTTCGCCCTGAATACTTTATTGAAAATCAATTTGGTGGTGACAATAAGCATGATGGGTTAAAAGAGGCCATGAGCGCCAAAATTATTCGCAACCATGTGAGTGAAGGTTTAAAACTGGCGGAGGAATACGGATTACCCAAAGTGGTCAGTGATTTTATTCCCATGCACCATGGAACCACCCGATCCGAATATTTTTATTTAAAAGCCCTGGAAAAAGCAGGAGGGGATTCCAATAAAGTGGATGAACATGCATTTCGGTATCCCGGTCCCAAACCCAATTCAAAAGAAACCGGTATCCTGATGATATGTGAAGCCATTGAAGCAGCGGTGAGGTCCATTAAAAATCCCGATATTTTCAAGGTGGAAGAAATGATTGATAAAATTGTTAAGAAACGATTAGATGAGGGGCAATTGGACGAATGTCCTTTAACCCTCGATGACCTCAGAAGAATTAAAGGCCGGGTGGATGGGCAAACCGGAATGCTTCCGGTATTAAGGGGTGTGTACCATATACGGATCGAATATCCGGAAGAAAAAACATCTTAAATAACCCAAAGGGATGAATGGATGCCGGTGATAGTTGAAGTGGATCCCTCATTGGACCCTATTTCCGGTCCCGTGGTAAAAGCACTGTTAATCAAGGTCATAAAAGGAGAAGGATTTGACCTCCGGGATATATCCATTATTTTTGGAAACGATGAACTGTTGAGTCAGCTTAAAAGAGATTTTTTCCACAAGAATCAACTCACGGACGTCATCGCTTTTAGAATGAATGATTATGAATCTGATACCGTGGACGGTGAAATTTATATTAGCCTGCCCCGGGCAAAAGAAAACGCAGAAAAATTCGGCGAACCATTCAAAAGAGAAATCGGACGATTAATTATTCATGGCGGTTTACATCTATTGAATTTTGATGATCAAACAGTTAAAGAGAAAAAAGTGATGACCCAAAAGGAAGAAAAATATTTAAATTCTTTGAATTGGCAGGATTTAATGGATGAATAAAAATGTCACAAGTCAGTTTGAAAAACTCATTGAAATCGTTAAACGTCTCCGGGGACCGGATGGGTGTCCCTGGGATAAAGAACAAAGCCATGCCTCCCTGCTACCCTACTTTTTGGAAGAAGCCTATGAAGTGATTGAAAGTGTGGATAACAACGATTGGAAAGAATTGAAAGAAGAATTGGGAGATATTCTTCTTCACGCTGTATTGCAGGCAGTCATTGCAGAAGAAAACGGTTATTTTTCCATCTCAGATTCCTTAGACAATATTAATAAAAAACTGGTGCGCCGTCATCCCCACGTCTTTGGCGATGTCCAGGCAGAGGCTTCTTTTCATGCCAAACAAAACTGGGAAAAAGCCAAGCATGCAGAAAAAAACCGCCGGTCCAGGCTGGAGGGGGTTCCCAAAACAATGCCTGCTTTAATCAGAGCTCAACGGCTTCAGCAGAAAGCAAGTTATGCCGGTTTTGATTGGGAAAAAGTAGAGGAAGTCTGGGAAAAAATTTATGAAGAAATTCAAGAACTTAAAGAAGCACAATTGGAGGAACAGAAAGAACATATGGAAGAAGAAATGGGTGATGTGCTTTTTTCAATTGTCAATCTGGCCCGTTTTTTGGACATTCCTGCTGAAGATGCCCTGCGAAAAACCAATGAAAAATTTGTTCGTCGTTTTTCAAAAGTTGAAGAAGAATTAAAACAGATGGGGAAAACAATGGAAGAAACTTCACTGGAAGAAATAGATAATATCTGGAATCAGATAAAAGAAAGTCCTTAACGTCTTATTCCAACCAGTGAGATAGTTGAAATCCATTTTGTGCTAATTGGCGCTTGCTCTTTTTTAAAAAAGACCGGATGGCATCTGAGCTAACGGCATAAGTCACCCCATAGTTGATATCCACCGTTCTTTCCAAATATAATTCATCATTATAGGGACGGTGTTCATCCGTATACTTGGTTTTTTGATCCGATGGCTTTAATCGAAAATAAGAATTGGCGGAAACCGATTTAACGATTCCCACCCATTCCAACTGATTATTTTCCGGTCGATATGCCAGGACCAATCCACCACTAAATCCCCTGTTGAAATTCGCATCAATTAAAAACATGTCTTTCTGACTATTTTCAAATAGGCTGGTCACCCCCCGGGTGACCATTTTAACTCCCATTGGAAATCCGGCCAGATAGACAAAACTTCCCCACTGTAAATCTTTAATAGTCCCCATGGGAATATTCAGTTGAACATATTGGGATTCTTTGGGAGAAGAATATTGCCTGCCATATAAAGCCAGATCTTTTTCCCGGTCCCGGGCCAGTTCCTTTAATTGGTCGCCGCCGAAAATTCCCTGGATAAAAAAATCTGACCGGCCTTTGATGGCTACCGAAGAAATACGGTTCTCATCCTCTTCGAATGTTGTCATAATTGTATCAGGATAATCTCCCACATGGGCGCAGGTCAGAATCAGAATACGGTTTGGATCATCAGTTAGAATGGTGGCTGTTCCAGATGAGGATTCGTTAAAAAATGATTTTGTATTGGACTGTGAATCAAGATTTAATCGACCAACCGATCCTTTGGGGATATTCTGGTCCCAGGTAAAATGGTAGGCAGTATAGGTAGAATGTGTGCTGAGTTTTTTAACAGATTTTAATATTTTTTCTATGTGGGTTGCCATATCAACTTTTGGGGGAACAATGGTGTATTTTGATGAATGGGGTAAGGGGAGAGATTGAGGAGGGATTTGAGAGCAGGAAAGCAAATACAAAAATACCAGAATGGAATAAGGACTTTTCATCATTTAAGAATAATCCTTCCCGCTCAGGGTTAATACAAGTGTTCTGCTTCCCCCTCGATTCCTGTGCTCACATAAATAGATTCCCTGCCAGGTCCCCAGAGTTAATTGTCCGTGAGTAACGGGAACAGTGATTGACGATCCCAGAATGGATGATTTTAAATGGGCCGGCATATCGTCGGATCCCTCAAATCTATGCCTGTAATAGGATGCTTTTTCCGGAGCGAGAACATTAAAATGAGATTCAAAATCCGAACGAACCGTCGGGTCCGCATCTTCATTAATGGTTAATGATGCAGAAGTATGTTTAATAAAAATGTGCATTAGGCCCATGGATGTATCTTTTACGGCAGGCATTTCCTTAATAATGATATCCGTGATTAGATGAAATCCTCTGGGAAAAGATGGAAGTGTCAATTGTTTTTGAATCCACATTTTATAATTCTTTAATCATCCAAACTCTGGTTTCTTCAATCGGAATTTTCTTTATTTCTTCCGATATTACAAATCCTCGTTTTAATAAAAATGTAATCATTTTTAGGTGTTTTCGACGTGTTTTCAGACAAATGGACGTAAATCCTTTTTCTCTTGCCCAATCTTCCTGGTAATGGGCCAATTGACCGGCAATCCCCTTCCGGCGGAATTCAGGCAGGACTCCTCCCATCCAACTATAAAATGACCCGTCACCAAATCGATCATAACCTATTTTAAATCCCACAGGACTATGATGGTCGATGGCAGTCAAAATTAAATGTTCAGTGGTCAGTCGTTTTTGATATTCATCGATTTCATATGGGGGATCAAATTCCAAAATTTGTCTGGAAACAGCGATGGCATCTTTCAGTTGATTCTCATGGATTGTAATCATGTTTTACCAGGGAAGGTGATCCGGATCTGCATTTCCACCTGATAAAATAATTCCAATCCGTTTTCCGGGTATTTCATCCGGAGCCTCCATTAATGCTCCCAGAACGACGGCAGAAGAGGGTTCAATAATCATATGGAGCTTTTCCCAGATTAACCGCATTCCTCTGATAATTCCTTCTTCGCTGACAGTCATGATTTTTTTCATATGGTGATGAATAATCGGCCATGTTTTATCTCCCAGAGATGTCAACAGTCCGTCGGCCATGGTTTGAGGATTGGTTTGGAGAATCATTTCCCCATTTTTGAGTGATAAAAATGCGTCGTCTGCTCCTTTGGGTTCAACACCCACAACAGCAATGTGGTCGTGGGCTTCGTGTGCAACTATGCAGGTGCCGGAAGCCAACCCTCCTCCTCCAATTGGCACCATAATCACATCCAAATCCGGAAGGTCCTGCAATAATTCCAGGGCGGCGGTTCCCTGTCCGGCAATGACTGATTCATCATTGTAAGGGTGAATCACTTTGCACCCTGTTTCATCAACAATTTTTTTCAATGTGAATTCCCTTGCCGGGAGGGTGGATTCACAAAAAGTAATGTTAGCCCCATAACCCATGACTGCTTTCTTTTTAATGTTAACTGCATTTTCCGGCATTACCACATGAACAGGTATGCCCCGGAGTTTTCCTGCCAATGCCAGGGCGGCCCCATGGTTGCCCGATGAATGGGTGGCAACACCTGCCGCCGTTTCATTTTCCGAAAGATTGAAAACAGCATTACAGGCTCCTCGAAATTTAAAAGCACCTACTTTTTGAAAATTTTCACACTTAAAGAAAAATTCCCCTCCGATAATTTGATTGATGGCACGACTGGTTAAAATGGGCGTTTTTTCTACATAAGGTGCAATTCTATTTGCCGCTTTTTGAATATCGTTAAAGGAGGGTTTCAATCTTGCCATCAATCAAGCAAAAACCATTCGATGAAATGGCCGTAATACCAATCGGTAGCCACAATTCATTTTATACAAGTTCCATAAGATATTTTTTCAGGTTTTTCGCTCTTTTTTCCTTGCTGCCGGGAACAGGATATTATTTAAAATTAACCGGTATCCAGGAGAATTGCGGTGAAGAGACAAATCGGTGGGTGGATCCCCTACAAAATGTTGATAATCCTCCGGATCGTGGCCACCGAGGAAAGTAAATGTCCCCTTTCCAAAATTTCCATGGAGGTATTTCACTTGGGGTGTGGTAGGATCTTCACCCAATATAACCACATGATTTTTAATTCGATCCCGGTTAAACCCGCTGGTTTGTCCCATAAAACCTTTAACCACCGACACATGATTCTGAGTTAACATGGTTGGAACAGGATCATATTTTGCTGAAAATTCAAACAGGGTAAAATAATCTGCTTCCGCACCCCGTAGGACCGGAGCATTACTGGGAGGGTAATCAATATCAGAAAATTCATAAATCATTGGGTCCGGGATCACTGAAAAGCGGGTAAAGGCCAATGTTTGACTATAGTCCAATTTTTTCTGAACATCCGGATCAACAGGTGTTCCATCGAAAACAGCATGAATAGCGTCTACACCTTCACAGGCCAGAGCAATATCATAAGAGTCGGTCGCGCTGCACATGGCGAATAAAAACCCTCCCTGACCTACAAATGATTTAATGATTCTTGCCACCGCTTTTTTCTCTTCAGCAACAGTCTGAAATCCATTTCGAATGGCCATAGCCTTGAATTCTTTCTGTTGTTGAATATACCAGGGAGCAGAATGGTAATTCCGATAGAATTTTCCATATTGCCCGGTAAAATCTTCGTGATGAAGATGCAACCAATCATATTCATCGAGTTTTCCCTGGAAAACATCATCATCCCACAGTGTTTCATAGGGAACTTCTGCATAGGTTAACGCAAGGGTAACTGCATCGTCCCATGGTTGTTTGTTTGGTGGAGTATAAATAGCGATTTTTGGCGCTTTTTCCAGCAATACAACATCCATATTATTTTGTTCTATTTCACCATAAATAGATAAAACTTCAGCCGTATTAATTAATTCATAATCAATACCACGAATTCGACATTCTTTTTCAATACTTTTATCAGAATCAGATAAAAAAGAACCACCGCGATAATTCAACAGCCACTCTACATTTATATTCCTCTCTAAAATCCAAAAGGCCAGACCGTACGCCTTCAAGTGATCTCGCTGTCCAATATCCATGGGAATTAATATTTTTTGGCCGATTAATAACTGAACGAATGATAGGAGAATAATAATTTGTTTCATCCACTGCCTATTTCTGTTTTTAATTGACGAACCCGTTGACGAACAGGTTCAAACAAGAATGATTGGGGATAATGCTGAAGCAACCGTTCATAATATCCCAATGCCGTTTGAGCATCATTCTGAATATATTGATAGATCTCTCCGGCCAATACCAATTCTTTATCGCCCGGATCTGTTCCCATCCATTCATTCAGAGTAGAAATCGCTCTTTCGTATTGATTTAATTGTAACCATGTAAAGATTTCTCGGGTAGTTGCCAGGTGGATTATAGAAGCATTGGGATAACTCCCCCGAATAGATGAGAACATTTCTGCCGCTTCTGAAAGTTTATTTTGGGCCAGGAATGTTTCGCCCAATATATATTGTTGAAATGCATTTTTATCTATCTGGTTTCCATCCGAATAAAAATGGGTTATCATCGTTTGTAATTCCATAAAATCATTGAAATGATTATCGGAAGGAATCATGGTATCCGAATAGTTTTCCAATTGTTTCAAAGTAGAATCAATTTGGCCATTGTATAGTCCTATTTGAATGGTTTTTACAGCGATAGCATTTGGGTACTTATTCATGATAGCTATTGGCAGAGAATGTAGATAAAGAGTGGCTTCATTGAATTTCCCCTGCACAATCAATATATCTATTAGCCGGGAATGAATTTTGAATAACAGGCCTAAATCAGGTTGTGCATTCAAAGCAGCTTCAAAAGCGGATTGGGCCCCATCATAATTTTCGAGAATATTGAATTGAATTTCCCCCAGTCGGAAATAAGCTAAAGGAGAAAAAGATGTTATTTTTATGTCATTTAATACAGCATTATACATGGATAACGCCTGCGCTAAAGATTCAGAAGATATTTGATTATTCACATTCAAATGGCTGGTAAAAAAGAGGTTATTTACTTCATTCAATATCAATGAATGGTTGATTTTATGGGGTTGAATTTTATCTTCGTAAACCTCCCCCAGACCCAACAGTGCCTTTCCCAGTAATTTGGGATTCGTTTCACCTTGCTGCAGATGAATATCATTTAAAATGGTTTGATAAATCCCAATAGCCAGATCATATTGTTTTTCTTTACGGAGGTTATCTGCAAAACGAACCAATCGGTTTAACCGTGAAAAATATTCATCATGTATCAATAACTGATGGTCTCTTGATAATGGGTACTGCCCGATTTTGAAGTAAAAAGAGGATAGCAGGTTATGGGCAATATTGGGAGATTTATCTATATAGTTCGTTAATTCCAGCTCAATCAATTTAATATTTTCTGGATCATCACTCATAATGAGTATTTTCTTATTAATAAGTTTCAGTTGTTTTGGATTGTGCTTACCATAAATTAAAAATTCGGAGACCGCATTGGCAATTTCTTGTCTTGACTGAAAATAATTCCCCATTTCCAAAGCCATAAAAGAAGGGTCTTTGAATTGTTCTCTTCCCTGATAGACCATTTCAATCATTTTATCGGTCAATCCCAATCGACTGAAAGTATGAATCAGCAGCCGGTATGCACTGGAATTCTGACCGTATTGATCCATAAACTGACTCCAGACCTGATAAGCTTCTTTTTGATTCCCGCTATAGTACAGTATTTCACCCAACTCCACATGTTGCTGCAAATCGTATGGGGACGTTTGAAGCCAATTACGAATAAGAATAACTTCATTCTCAAATTGTCCAAGACGACGATAAATATTTTTTAACCGGGTGTAGGCCTGACGGTTATTGGGTTTATCTTCCAACATCAATTCATAAATTTTCCCCGCTTCCAGGAGATCCCCCTTCCTCTCCATGAATAAGGCATTTTGCATGGCTCCTGGTCCCATAGGTTGAACCTTGACTTGTGCTGTCGTCAGAGCACTCAATAAAACACCTATAAGGACATTAATTCGCAATGGTCGAATCTCCTGGTAAACTGATTGTTTCTTTTTCGCCAATGGCGTTGAAATATCGACGGATCATTACCTGATAGTCATGGGGATAGCCTGCTTTTAAGGCTCGATCCAGCGCATCCAGAGTTACACTTCTTCTTTGTCCCAAATCCAAAGGAAGTCCATCGGGCCCTGTGGCAGATAATTCAAGGCCTGTTTCACTTTTTCTTTCTTCTTTCTCCCCCCTTTGGGTCATTGATTTTTGACTATCAAGCATTCTGGATAAAATGCGTTTCTGTCTGTCAATAGTTCTTCTGTTCATTTTTTTCCGCTGAAAATCTTTTAAAACCTCATCCATTTCATGTGCCATTCCACCAAGATCCCCCAATCCCTTCTTTCCGGATCGATTCATTTCCTTCATCATTTCGTTCAATGTTTTTCTCACTTGTTGTTGTTCCCGGAGGAGCCGTTGCAATAAACCCTGTTGAGCTGCTGCTGTCATTTGCCCCATGGCCAATTGCATACTTTGACGATTGATTCCTTCCTGTTGGCCAGCCATTTTTTGCATTTGTTTGAGAAATTGCTCATATCCCCCAGCGGAACCGGATGCTTTCATTTCACCCATAGATTGATGAACCGCCAACGCTGCTTTATTGAGGGAAGACATTGAAGATCGCTGGTTTTGAGCCGCCCCGGCTCCATTCCTCTGGGCCAAATTGTTTTTTGCTTCCTCCATCATGGCATTTGCCATCCCCATCGCCCGACCCATCTCCGGTGTAATGGCGAATGTTTCGCGAGATAATTTCATCATTTTTTCCATTACCTGTCGTAATTGATCTTGCAACATTTGCTGCTCATTGGCTAAAGAGCCTAATCGGGGGGAATTTCTGGGAAGACTTCCCGTTTCCAATTGGAGTCTTTCCTGAGATTTGGACAGGTGTAATAGCTCTTCCATGATTTCTTGAAATTTTCCGGCCATTTCCTCCGTGGTGGCTGATTGAAATTCATTCTGAATTTTTTCCATTTCTGATAAGAGTTTCTGAAGGTTCAGTAAAGAGGATTTACTGTATTGGGTAGCTTCATTTCCGTTCTGTCTTCTCAATTGGTTTTCTGTTCTTTGTAAATCAGAAAAAGTCTGATTCATTAAAGGATCGCGCTTTAGTTCATTTAGACGGTCAGATGATTCAGAGTGAAATTTTTCCACAGCTTTTGCTGCGTCACTCATTTCATTCCGGATATTCGAAAATTCTTCTACCTGTCTTTGTTCTTCTTCGCTCAACCTGGGAAAATTTGAAGAATGGTTTGTGTCCTGTGTCCGTTCAATCCTTTCATGAATATTTTCTTGCTGTTCGGCAAGGCTTTCCAACCGAGTGCGCAATTCATCAATCTTTTGTTCTGCTTTTATTCGCTCAAAAATATCAATAAAACGATCTAACTGCTGCTCCATCTGTGAAATATTATCCGTGAGCGATTTCAAAGATTCCTGCAATTTTTCCATATCCATTTCTGAAATTAATTTGTCTAATTCTTCTAAATGTTGCATGAATTCATTTGATAATATTTCATTGACTAACTCCTGGAGGTGACTGAATTTTTCCATAAGCTTCGGAGAAAATAAATCATGCTTATCTGCAGCTTCATTTAGTGCATCGATTGTTTCATTGAGTTTCTCCATTTTTTTAAATTCTTCCCGAACGCTTTCAACCATCTTTTGTAAATCCTGCTCCTGATCCCAGGTTAATTTATCTTGTTTCAAAGCTTCCAGTTCCAATTGGTCCATGTGCTCCCGAATGGATCCTAATTCATCCTGAGTCGCCATCATTTCTTCTAATATATCCGATTCATTATTTTCAAAGGATGAAAATAATTCTGCCAGGCCGGGAATCCTGGCAATGAACTCATCTGTAATGGTTTTCTTCGGACCAGAAATGTCATCATTATCCGATAATTCAAAATGAAAACGGACTTCATCTTCAGGCATGAGGCCAAATTCATCCAGCTGCCATGGGAAAAATATTTCTTGGTTCACATTGAAAGGATCATGAATGGGTAGGGTAAAAAGAGAAAGTAGCGGTTCAGCCGCTATGTAGGAAGGACGGTGAATTTCGTAGGCGATTTGTAAGTTGGAAAATCCAAAATCATCTTCTATTTGCAGATGGAGTAAAATGGATTGATCACTCCCTAATTCTATAGCCTTTTCCGGTTGCAATACGGATATATCAGGGTAAATATCTTCAATTACCGAAATTTGAAATGGAATGGGATTTCGATTTGCTATCCCCCGAACATCCAGAAGATGGATAGAAAGTGGACTATCCTTTTTCAAAGAAAAATCACCCAGAGCATTTTTTCCTGAAATAATCATGGGAACAATGGAATCATTCAAGAGGAGGTTGGCCTCTTTTAAAGGACGGTTACTCCGTAATTTTATTTGAATGGACGAACCCAGCAAACCACTGATATTGGCTTGATTCCCCTCTTGGATGACTGGTTTAATTCGGGAATATTCCGGTGAAATAACCGTAATAGATAAATCTTCCATTACAGGTCTGTCTGTGACGGAAATAGTATATATTCCAGTTGAGACTTCTTTCCAGGAATCCCAAAAATGATGTGCAGGGACAAAAGCACGGTAAGAATAGTTTTCTGAAATATTATTTAACCTGTAATAATAGGCTCCGGAACTATCTTTCTTAGCAACCGGAACAGAATGTATTGAATCCCTCCCCGAATAAGATTGAAGATCGATAAATAAAGAATCCGGTGCACTTCCAGCCACGGTAAAAATCAGATTAGCTGATTCGCCTCCCAATAAATTAATGTCTCCTGTTTTAGCGTGAATCTGAAATGGTTTTGGAACTGGAAATTCCGTCCCTGGATGAAACAACCGAAAGACGGCTTGACTGGTGGTTTGGTAGTTCGTTACAATAAGTAAAAACCCCACCATCAATGTAACCAATGAAAGAAATTTCCATTTTTCCCCACTGGTTGACGGAAATAAATCAGATATTCTCAGTGTCATTAATTGTTGAAGTGTATTCTTCACAAACGCTTTGCTTAAATCCTGAGAAGGGCTGGAATCCAACCCTCTTTCCAACTGGAGTGCATTAATAATAGTATCTTCTTTTGGGAAAGCAAGTGTTCCGGCGGCCTGGGCTAATGTTGATTTTCGATAACGGTTAATTTTATTTCCCAAGGCCAGCAATGTAAGGATACTGCAGCCAATGATTACAATGGAAATACTGTAGCATCCGACTTGCCAAATCTTAGTTCGGAATGCAGGTGAAAAGTAAAAAATGCTTTCTGAAATAATAAGTCCAAGTATCAAAACAAGACATAAAAAATAGCCAATCCAAGCAAGCGTTTTGCCATCCTTGAGCAATGCAGCTCTTCTAATTTTAATTAGTTGTTTATCTATCGTTTCCATTTTGTTTAAATAGATAGCTTTGAATCGTTATTATCACTGTGGTTCATTATTCATCAGGTTAAAACATACCAGAATAAATGAAATTAAAGTGAAAAACTTAGAATTTCCCGACAGGAAGAGTAAAGGAATTAATTGAATCATCACAAACAGAAATCCAGATTATTATTGCGTTAATGCAAACTGTATAATATTGACACCCATTTTTAATGCCGAAGTGCGGATTGATTCCGGATCATGATGGACTTCAGCATCCTCCCATCCATCGCCTAAATCGCATTCATATGTATAAAGGATTATCACTCTTTTTCCTTCGAATAATGCCAATGCCTGTGGAGGCTTATTGTTGTGCTCGTGAACTTTAGGCAGGCCATTTGGAAACTCAAAGATTTGGTGAAAAATGGGGTGGGAGTGGGGTAATTCTACCCATTCTTTATTGGGATAAAGCCGTTTTATTTCTCTTCGAAAAGATGTATCCATTCCATAATTATCATCAGCATGTAAAAATCCTCCCCTTTCAAGAAAGGTCCTCATTCGTATCATTTCCTTTTCACTAAAACGAATATTCCCGTGTCCGGTCAAATATAAATAAGGATATGAAAATAATTCTTCATCTATTAATTTTATCCGAACTTCTTTATCTGCAACAGATATGGGAGTTGTTCTTTTCAAATATTGAAGTAAATTGGGTAAACTACTAGGATCGCTGTACCAGTCGCCACCTCCGCTATATTGCAAACGTGCAATTGTGAATTCCTGCCCATGGCCAATCGACAGGAATATGAAGAGTATGTATAAATGTAAATTTTTCATTTTACGTATAGAATTGCCCCTGTGGGAAATAGTTCCCTTTGTTAGATCAATAAAGAATTTACAAAAACCTCTTCTCCAAATCCGATATGGATTCGCTTTGGTAAATTTATTTTATCCAACTCAAATTTTGGAATGTTTCTATTCACTACAAAACAAAAACCGTATTTTCAAGATAAACTATTTGGCTCGATTAGAAAATTCAATCTCATTCTATCTATTCATTGTATTCGTCGGAATATTCATAACACCTATTTGAAGGACCAGGGATGATCTCATCGTGACGGAAATAAAATCAGTGAACCATCAACAAGATGCTTGCTCAAATTCTCTTCTTTCAGTATTTTGCCCGGGTATGCATTCGAGGTTAAATACATTCATCTTGCTATTGGGGTTCACCGGAACCCTTTTGGCCTCCAATCCAGATGAAGTAAAATCATATCTTTGGGGTTTGATTCAATTTGCACCAAAAGAAGATATTAATTATGAAACAGGGTATTGGAATAATCAATTATTCCATCGTCGTGAATTTCATTCTCCCATTACTTCAATTCCGGTTGAAATCAGATATGGTTCTTTTTTTTATGGCGGTGGCGGACTCAAAGGAGATAAAGTAAAGTCGAGTTGGATTCAATATGACGAATCGGTCTCCGGATTTGATGGTGGATCATTTACTACCAGATTGGGTCACCAACTGGATGTAGACCTGTTTAAGCTCAATTTATTTTATTACTTATTGAATGCCAGCTGGATGGATATGCAAACAGGTCTGAATTTTCGCTACAGTAATCTGCTCGCTCCAGGAAAAATTGATCAGATAACCTCTTGGGGGACCGTTCGTCCAAATTGGGATCAGGGTAATATTCGGTTTGCTCCCCGCGCTTTAACATTTGGAATTAGCCAGACCTTCATGTTTCAATGGTTTGAACCCTGGTATATTGATTCCCGCTTTACCTATGGCTTATCCAGTATCAAATTTTATCTGGACAAACAAGACAATCTGTTAACAATGCCCTCCGGATATGGCCCCACCATGTCTGTGTCCCTTGGCCCAAGATTTATTATTGATATTAATAAAAATTCCGGTAAAAATATTAAGGATGACCCCTCCTTGGGAAATCGACTATCGATTGGTCTGGATTTACGTTATTCCTATACGAAACTGAATACAATCAAGGATCCGGATGACATTACACCCATGAAGAAAATTCATTTTCAGGATTTTGGTATTCATATAACATTTTCAGTCTTTTATGGAGGAATTCTTACATCCGGTGACCGGGCAAAGGAATATTATTATCGGGGTGATTATGTGAGCTCAAGCGAATATTTCAAAACATTTTTGGAAAATTATCCAAACCATGCAAACCGAAATAAAGCAGAGAAATATCTGGCTTCTTGCAGAGAAAAAATTCCGATACAACTTTATAAAGAGGGAGTTGAATTTGAAAAAAAAGGAATGAAGGATAAAGCCTTAGACCGGTTTTTGGAAGCCCGCAAGAAATCCAATAAAACCACGCGAAAATTTATTCAGGAAAAGCTGGACAATCTGGCCATTCTGGAAATGGAAAAGGCGGATCAACTTTTATTTGAAGGAAAAGCGGATGAAGCAATCAGGCGAATGGAAAAAATTTCATCGTTTTCTTCCGATGCCAAACAAAAAATTCCCAGGTTTAGGGCTAGAAAATTATTCTTAGAGGCTGAAAAAGCACTAAAGTTTGGTTTTTATAGTAAATCGCTTATTTTATTAAATGATGCATTAAAAATAGATAAAACCCTGGAATATGAAGCCAAAACGCTTCAATATCAGGTGGGCACCCATTTGGTTGAAATGGCTAATAAAATATCGACCCATGATGAATTACGTTCCGCCATACAATTGTTGACGGATGCAAAGGAAATGGCCGGGGATCTCGGAGAAGAAAATGAGAAAATTTTAAATGTACTGATCGAGAAATTTCAGGCAGATCAGGAAAAAGAAATTAAAGGACGGATTGACGATAGAATGGAGAAAATAAGACTTCATTCAATTCAAGCCGAAACAACTCCACCGCTGACGGTGGGAATGACAATCCCCGATATTCAGGCTTTGCTTGGTCCACCGGAACAAGTAATAGAACGAAAAAATCGGGATGGGAAATCGTATCAATTATGGGTTTATCCTTTGGCAAACGGAGATCAATTACAATTATCCTTTCAGGATTATATTTTATTTAAAATAGAATAAATGATAATACTTCAAAATAATCCGAAGGTTAGACTATAGTAAATGAGCGTTTTTGGTTACGAATGATATTTCGTGGCCGATGACCTTAAGAATACCGGCAGCCGGCACAGCGAATAGCATCCCCATGGGCCCCATGAGCGTTCCTCCAATTAGCAGGGAGATCATGACCATCATCGGATGGAGACCTACGCTTTCTCCAATTAACATAGGGGTAATGATATTATTATCAATTTGTTGCACAATAATAAACATGAATGCAATATCCAGAATATAGAATGGAGATGGAATGGCATTAAACAGAAGATGGGACTGAGCTGCTTCGATCCCCAAGTTGTTCATGATTGCAATGGAAAAAGCCACCAGCATACCAATAAATGGGCCCACCAGCGGGATTAAATTAGCCAACCCTGCTATAATTCCGACAAATATGACCAAAGTCAGATTGGCTCCAAAAAAATTAATAATATATAATCCGATGATGGACATAATGGCCACACTGGTTGCAGCCAATAATTGTCCGCGTAAATAATTAGAAACCTGTTGTTCAATATTATAGATCAACCGCAATCCCACTTCAAAGTATTTGTTAGGAATGAATCCAACTAAGGATTTTTTGAATTCATGGTAATTTTGCAAGAGAATAATCATAAAAATGAGTACCATAATCAGCGTAAAGATGAAACTGCCTAATGCACCAGCGAAGGATAATAATCTGGAAACCATATTTCCAACAACTTCATTTAATTTTGATGCAGCATCCATATCTTCGTTTTGAATACTCTTAATGAAATCAGGTAGAGATGCTTTGGTGTTTTCAACAAAAGTATTATAGTCTTCAATAAATGATTCCGTTTTGAGTTTTTGTGAGAATTCCCCTGCTTGTTCTGATAAATTTGTAGCAAAACTGCTGATAAAAATAGAAACAACCGCAATCAGTCCAACCGTAACAATTAAAACACTCAATCCACGGTTGCCGATTTTTCTTTCTAAAGCATCCACGCCGGGTAGTAATACGGTCGTAAAAAGAAAAGCAAAAATGAGCATGGTAACCACTGAAGAAATCGAAGGCCATATCACTACCAAAAATGCAATGATCAATAAACCAACCAGTAGCCTATACATTTGCTGAATATAATTTTTCCCCTGATTCATTCACTTGCTGCGGTCAATAGTTCATTGGTTTTTCTGAGTCGCTCAGCCAGAACAGATCCCAAATTTGTCAGTATTTTATTGCTTAAAACAGGATTCCGTTCCATGAGGGATAATAAATCAGGTTTAAAAAATCCCAGCAGGACGGACGGTTGGGTTGCAACAGCTCCGGCAGAACGAGGTTCGTCATCCAATAAAGCAATTTCTCCAAAGAAATCTGGTTCTTTTAATTCGGCCAAAACATTATTAGTCCCATTAGTTTCGATATAAATTTCAACGGCTCCGGAAATAATAATATACATTCCTTCCGCCGGAGCAAGGTGCTTGAAAATATGTTCTCCTGCCTGATATGTTCTTTTATGAACGAGTTTCTTTATTTCGACTAATTCTTTTTCGCTCAACCCTGAAAAAACAGGCACTTTTTTTAATGCCTGAACTTTTTCACTTACGCGTGTATCCCAGTGATGAAATAAATTGGACCAAAGTGCACTTTTCACAAATCTCTCCTATGGCTTAAAGGTTGAAAATAGACACCTTCCCGGTGACCAGTCAAGAAACATTCTCATTATCCGCAAGTTAATCTTCAATGATTAAATCAATTCAATGACTTTCGGTGAACGGATTGTGTTCATTAATGGGGTTTTTGAAGAACGAAAAATTGAATTAAAACACATTGTATTAAGATGAATCACCTCGGTATTTTTTCAGTCTATGTTCGTACGGATTACATTCATCATACTTCTTTTTTCCACAGTCCTTGTCCCTCAGAAGCAAAACCGGGATTATAATAAAGAACTGCATTATCAATCCAAAGCAGTGAGAGATTTAAAGAATGAAATTGCTGCCAAACGGAAAAAACTCGAAGCGGAACAAAATAAAGAGAAATATGCCGCCCGAACGATTGTCAATCTTGAAGAAGAAATTTCTTTAGTAGAACGATTAATTAAACAGGTAAAAGCAGAAGAAGCCAACATCGGGGAAGGAATCGCCCATCTTGAAGATAAAATACGATCCAACCAAAAGGAATTGAAAGAGTTAAGAGAGCGATATGGAAAACGAGCTAAGTATTTATATAAAAAAGGCACTTTGTCCGATCTGGAAAAAGTATTGAGTTCCACCTCATGGCGACAGGCAATTTATCGAAAAAAATATCAAAAAATTGTTTCAGATATTGACCGGGATAATAAAGCCAGAATTCATGAATTATTAATAGATATTGGAAAAGATAAACTGGTTTTGGAAGCATCCTTAAGAAAAAGTATCCGTCTGAAAAACGAACGGGAACTACAACTGACAACACTTAGATCCAAAAGAATCCATAAAAAAAGAGAACTGGAAAAAATTCGGAACAGCAAAACAGAATTGGCTCAATATATTAAAGAAAAAGAAAAAGGGATCAAACAATTGGATGCCCTGATTGCCAAAATAAAAAAAGATAAGTCCAGTGCCGAGAGAGCCGAAAGAATCAGACGACAAAACGAAACGTTGAGAGCAAAGTCTTTTGCTTCCCTGAAAGGACAGCTCCCCTGGCCGGCCGAGGGAAGGGTCATTAGCAAATTTGGCCGGAAGTGGAACCCGGAATTGAAAACAACCACCAACAATACAGGCATTGATATAAAAGGGAAACCCGGTTCCCCTATTTATACTGTATTGGGAGGCATTGTGACAACCATTACATTTATCCGGGGATATGGGAATATTGTGATTATTGATCATGGTGGAAACTTTTTTACTATTTATAGTCATATTACCAATATTCAAACTAACGTGGACAGTGAAGTTCAGGCGGGAGATATTATTGCATATATGAGTGATTCCGGGTCTATTAACGGTTCAAAATTGCATTTTGAAATTTGGGGGCAGGACCAGAAATTGGATCCGGAACGATGGCTGACAAAGAAATGATTTTTCATCCATTTAAATATCAACAAGGCGTTTGGGACAGATTATTGAAAATTATCGATTCCAATCGTATCGGAAGCGCCTATTTATTCAGTGGCCCGGAGGGAGCAGCGAAGGAAGCATTGGCGCTTTCTTTTGCCGGTGCACTGAATTGTCAGGGAGAAACATCCCTGTGCGGCCAATGCTCTTCCTGTAAGCGATTCTCATCTTTACAACATGAACATTTACATATCATTACGCCACTCCCAAGGACGAAAGATTCGGTAGATAAGACGACGGATGTGCTGAGAATCATCGGACCAAAAAATGAGGAATTGCTGATAGAACTCATGGGATCCAAGGGAAAGGATCCGTTTATTAAAATACGGTTACCCAGGTCCAGTCGAATCTTAATTAATTCCATCAGGGAATTGCGTCAGAAATTGTTTCTGAAATCTGTTGAAAAGGGATTCAAGATTGTATTGATTTTTGATGCCCATTATCTTTCCATGGGAAGCGGTGAATCGGCCAACGCTTTATTAAAAATCTTGGAAGAACCTCCGGGAAAGACCACCCTGATTTTGGTCACGGATCATAAATCATTGTTATTGCCAACGATCCAGTCACGATGCCAACAAATTGATTTCCCCCCCTTATCAGATGAAGTCATTAAATCCGATCTGGAATCGAATGGAATTTCTCCAGAAAAGTCATCTTTTTATGCCATCCTTGCTGACGGAAATATTCAACGGGCTAGGTTTTTAAAAGAACGTCCGGTCGAAGATATTTTTCTGGAAATGAAACACCAGGTAGAATCGATTATAAATCCGGACAGTGATACCTGGAGGAAATATATTCAGTCCATGTCCCGGTTGGCCCATAGCGATCCGGGTGAGTTCAAGTTTAAATTATTTCTGGTACAGACGTGGTTGCTTCAAATGTATAGATTAACACAAAACTTGAAAGCACCCCTTCTGGAAAATGGGTTTTCAGATACAGCCGATTCTTTTACCGAATCATTTCCCCATGCAGATTTTTCAGGAATGAATTCAATGATTGAAAATACCATTCTTTCGGTAGAGAAAAATGCATATATGCCATTGAAAGTAACCAATATGCTGATTGAAATTCAGCACCGTTTACAAGGGACTCATTAATATGACAGGAAAATTTTATATTACCACACCCATTTATTATGTGAATGATAAGCCCCATATTGGTCATGCTTATACCACCATTTTGGCCGATGTACTCGCCCGGTACCACCGGGCAGAAGGGAATGAAGTATTTTTTCTGACCGGGCTGGACGAACACGGGCAAAAGGTGCAGCAGGCGGCGGAAAAAAGGGGCGTTGCTCCCAAAGAACATTGCAATACCATGGCCCCCCGATTTCTGGAATTATGGGAAAAACTTCATATTTCCAACGATGATTTTATCCGGACAACAGAAGAGCGTCACGTGAAAGTGGTCCAATCTATCCTCCGGATGGTCTACGAGAATGGCGATATATACGAAGATGAATATGAGGGATTATATTCTGTTTCAGAAGAAAGGTTTATTACGGAAAAGGAAGCAGAATCCGGGGAATTCAGAGATATTAAAAAATTGAAGGAAAAAAATTATTTCTTCAAAATGTCGGCATATCAACAACCATTAATTGACCATATTAACCGCCATCCCGATTTCATTCAACCGGTTCACCGAAAAAATGAAATATTGGGTTTTTTGAGAAAACCCTTGGGAGACCTGTGCATATCAAGACCCAAAACCAGGTTAAGCTGGGGAATCGATTTACCCTTTGATAAAGATTACGTGACCTATGTCTGGTTTGATGCATTGATTAATTATGTCACAGCTACCGGGTTTGGGACAGATGATCACCGGTATAAAAAATGGTGGCCCTGCGAATATCATTTAATTGGAAAAGACATTTTAACCACCCACGCCGTTTATTGGCCCACCATGCTCATGTCAGCCAAAATGCCTCTCCCAAAATCCATTTTTGCCCATGGCTGGTGGCTGTCCGGAGAATCAAAAATGAGTAAGTCCCTGGGAAATGTGGTGAATCCTTTGGACCTCATTGAAAAATTCGGCGTGGACCCTGTCCGTTACTATTTAATGCGGGAAATGGTTCTGGGTCAGGATGCCAGTTTTACCATCGAATCATTCGTCAAAAGGTACAACAGCGATCTGGCCAATGATTTTGGGAATTTACTGAGCCGGGTGACCCGGTTAATTGAAAAGAATTTTGATGGTATTATTCCTGACCCCGGGATTCCTGGCGAAATGGAAAAAAACATTCAGTCTTCCACCGTAAAAATCACAAAGAGGATTCATGAGTTTATAGATAAAATGAAAGTGAATAATGCTCTGGAAGAAACCATGAAATTGATCCGGAATGTAAACCGGTACATGGAACAACAAGCACCTTGGAAATTGGTGAAAGAAGATAAAAGTGCTGCCGGACGGGTTCTCTATACCGCAGCAGAATCTCTGCGGATTGGTGCCGTATTATTATCACCTGTTATGCCGAACAGGGTGGAACAAGTATTGGATGTATTGAATACGGACAGTCGAAAATTGAATTGGGGAGAATTAATACCGGGAACAGAACTGAAAAAACATTCACCCCTGTTTCCCCGGATTGACGTGAAAAAAGAAAAGCAGAAGACGCCTGTAAATAAAACGATCTCCATGGATGACTTTAAAAAATTAGGGCTGAAAACAGCTGAAATTATATCAGTGGAAAAAGTCAAAAATGCAGATAAACTATTGAAGATTCATATCCAATTGGGAGATGAACAGAGACAGATTGTTTCAGGGATTGCCGATCAATATTCGCCTGAGGAGTTGGTGGGCAAAATGATTATTGTTGTTTCTGAACTGGCGCCGGCCACCATTCGGGGAGTGGAATCGAATGGAATGTTACTGGCGGCATCCAGTAAAAATGAACTCTCATTAATGGTGGTGGATAAAGAAAAAGTTTCTTCGGGAAAGAATGTATATTAATCTTTTCTGGCAATTGGTTTGCCTTCACCCGGTCATTCTGTTGAACAATTCACCCTGACCCCATGGAATTAATCGATTCCCATTGTCATTTATTCTACGACCAATTGAAAGAGGACATCCATGGCGTCTTCGATCGTGCAAATGAATTGGATGTCCATCGTTTTATTACCGTTGGAACCAATCTGGAAGATTCCAATGAATGCCGGTTATTGGCAGCGCATCATGATGCTGTTTATGGAACGGCCGGTATCCATCCTCACGATGCCAAAGATGCTCCAATAAAGTATATCGATCAATTGAAAGCATTATTGTCTGGTGAAAAAATGGTTGCCGCCGGAGAAATGGGGCTGGATTATTTCAGGAATATTTCTGCATCAACCCTCCAGAAAAAGGTTTTCAGGGAGCAATTGGCTCTGGCAGGGGAAATGAATAAACCGGTTATTTTTCATAATCGGGACGCCGATGAAGATACCATCCGAATTTTATCCGATTTTAAAGGTATCCGGGGTGTGGCCCACTGTTTTTCCAGTAATTTAGAAACGGCTACTGCTTTTTTAGAAATGGGTTTATATATTTCTTTCTCAGGAAACCTGACTTTTAAAAACAGCCATTTGCCCGAGGTGGCCGCCGTCATCCCGCTGGATAAAATTCTCGTGGAGACAGATTCACCTTATTTGAGTCCAATGCCGTTCAGGGGAAAAACGAATGAACCGGGACGGACCCGGTTCGTGGCAGAAATATTGGCTGAAATCCATGGGCTCCCTCTAGACATCATTGCAGAAAAAACAACCGCAAATACAGAAGCACTCTTTGGGATTTGATCCATTGTCCCTATCAAATAATCATGGCTCAAAACATTCATTCCGTAAAAAATGGGGACAGAATTTTTTAGCTGATACGAATCTTCTTCGAAAAATCATTCGGACCATCCACCCGAATAAAACAGATTCCATCCTTGAAATTGGTCCCGGGGAAGGGGCATTGACCGAAAAACTCTTTCCCCTGGTTCAACATCTAGCTGCCATCGAAATTGATCCGAGACTCATTGAATATTTGAATGGCCGGGATGATTTAAAGCAGTGTCATTTTATTCATAAAGATGTGTTGTGGCAGGATTTGGATCAGCTGCCCATTCCATCACCGGTGAAAGTGATCGGCAATATTCCCTATAATATTACTTCACCCATATTATTCTGGCTCATTGAACAGCAAAAATACTGGACGGAAGCCTTTTTGATGATTCAAAAGGAAGTGGCCGATCGGTTGACCAGCCAACCGGGAACCAAAGCCTACGGTCGATTAACGGTCATGATCAGAACTTTTCTAGACATCGAGTGTTGTTTCACTATCCCCCCAGAAGTCTTTATTCCAAAACCCAGCGTGAATTCAGCCATGATTAAATTAACAAAAAAGAAACTACCCTTGGTGAATGAGACAAAATTTGACCGGTTGGAAAATATTGTTAGGGCAGCATTCTCCAGAAGAAGAAAAATGCTGCGAAATACCCTGAGTGGTTTTGATTTTTCAGAGGCGATTCAGGAGGAAATTAATTTTTCCAGACGGCCCGAGACGTTAACCATTAAAGAATTTTCAGATCTGGTGAATGATAAATAAGAATATTATTTTATACGCAATATCTTGAGAAGCATTAGATTATGGTGTAAATTACCTTGCTTTATCCGAAACGAAAATTAGAGGAAAACTATGGCAAAAGCCGCACGTACAGTGAATGAATCAAACCGAAGTCTCAGCCGATACCTGCAGGAAATAGGTAATTATGAACCTCTCCCACCGGCACGTGAAGTGGAATTGGCTCAGCGAATCCATAAAGGAGACCAGGTGGCCATGGAGGAATTGGTGAAAGCCAACCTTCGTTTTGTGGTATCCGTGGCAAAAGATTATCAGGGACAGGGGTTGCCCTTAACCGATTTAATCAACGAAGGAAATCTGGGATTGATTAAAGCAGCGGGACGGTTTGATGAAACACGCGGTTTTAAATTTATTTCTTATGCAGTATGGTGGATTCGCCAATCCATTCTTCAAGCATTGGCCGAGCATTCCCGAATTGTTCGTTTGCCTTTGAACCGGGTAGGAACCATCAGTAAAATCACCAAAACAGCTGAGAAGCTGGAAGCTGAAATTGAACGGTCTCCCAATGAAGAAGAAATTG
The DNA here is from genome assembly GCA_964466265.1 of uncultured bacterium. GTDB lineage: Bacteria > Fidelibacterota > Marinisomatia > Marinisomatales > TCS55 > JADFRD01. Next base: position 34,251 of record CAYXMX010000007.1, read on the forward strand.
GACGTCAGCTTGAAATGACTTCGGATGAAGTAATCGATGCCATGCGTATTTCCAGACGTCATCATTCCCTAAATGCACCCTTTCGGGAAGGAGATAAAAATTCCCTAATTGATGTCATTAAAGATGAAAATCAATCCTCTCCGGACGAACCGTTAATGAATGACTCACTGAAAGATGAAATTCGCCAGTCATTAGATACCCTGAAAGAACGGGAGCGGCAAGTGATTAAAATGTATTTTGGGATCGACAGAGACTATGCGTTAACTCTAAATGAAATTGGTGAAGAATTTAATTTAACACGGGAACGGGTCAGACAAATCAAAGAAAAGGCGATTCGTCGTCTCCGTCACCGTTCCAGAAGTAAAACATTAAGAACCTATTTAGGATAATTGGAAGGAGGTGATTGACCGTGGTCGAAGTGACCGTTAGAGAAGGGGAACCACTGGAGAAAGCATTACGCCGTTTTAAAAAGAAATGGGAACGTGCCGGTATTCTCAGAGATGTGAAGAAAAAATCATTCTATGAAAAACCCAGTGATGAGAAACGAATTGCCCGTAAAAAAGCATTACGCCGGATGGCCAGAATGAGACGCCTCGCGAGACGCTGATTCATCTCTTTCAACCCTGTTAAAAAGGCTCTGAATTTTTCAGAGCCTTTTTTTGTATCTTTTGAATTATTTATATTTGACAACTGTAATTTCCATCTATGATTATACGTAGCATATCAGGAGTTCGGGGAACTGCTCCGGAATTCAATTCAGAAGCCATTCAAAAATATGCCCAGGCATTTCACACCATGCAGCCGGCAGGTGTTTTTATACTGGGGAGAGACAGTCGCCCCAGCGGTGAGGAATTTTTGGAAACATTTGCCACTGCCCTTAATTCGTTTGGAAGAGATGTAATCAATCTGAATATTGTTCCCACACCCACCGTTCAATTTATGGTGGAGAACACAGACGCTGCTGGTGGTGTTATTATTACCGCCAGCCATAATCCCATTGAATGGAATGGTTTAAAGTTTGTCCGGTCTGACGGGACATTTCTGTTCCCTGGTGAATGTGAAACATTATTTGATTTTGTGGATCAAAATCCGCTGCTTCATTCCGATGGAAAAGGGCTTCATTATCCCGACGTAAATGCCATTCAAAAACATATTATCCGAGTGGTCGATTTATCGTTTATTCATTCGAATGATATTCGTAGCAGACACTATAAAGTCGTCGTGGATGCGGTGAACGGGGCGGCTTCCGAAGCGCTCCCTGCCATGTTGGAATCCCTGGGATGCGAGGTGATCAAAATTCACTGTGACGGAAACGGTGTTTTTGCCAGAAAACCGGAGCCACTGCCTGAAAATTTAACCGATTTGAGTCGGGCTGTTGTGGCCGCTCAGGCAGATGTGGGGTTTGCTTCCGATCCAGACGGAGACCGACTGGCCGTGATATTGGAAGATGGCCGGCCGGCGGGGGATGAGTATACACTGGTATTTGCAGCGGATGGATTTTTGCAATCCACGGATCAGCCTGGGGATCTGGTTACCAATTTATCGACCACACAGGCACTGGAAAAAATGGCGGAAAAATATGATGCAACCGTTGTTCGATCTGCCGTGGGAGAAATCAATGTGGTGCAAAAAATGATTGAATGTGATTCCAAACTCGGGGGGGAAGGAAACGGAGGTGTTATTCTGAAGGAAGCCCATTTGGGGAGGGATTCCTTGGTGGGAGCGGCCATGGTATTGCATCGAATGACTTTAACCAATCAATCTATCGGGACCATTTATGATTCACTGCCCCAGTATAAAATAGTGAAAGATAAAATATTGCTGGACGGGATAAATAAAAATGATGTATTCGATCAGGCAAGGACTGTTTTCTCCGATGCTTCCGTCAATGAGGTAGATGGAGTCAAATTTTCCTGGGAAAATAGCTGGATTCATTTACGGGCCTCCAATACGGAACCAATCATGAGAATATATGCAGAAGCAACCACCATGGACGGGGCACAATTATTGGTGACTCGCGTCAAAGACATTTTAAATAAATAAAATGGGTGGTATGTTGAATGGAAATAAAACATATTCTGATTCATGAATCCCTATAAAATAACCATCGATGAGGTCGGGGCCCGGGAGAGGGTGGCCCGGCTTTTTTCTCGAAGCATCAAAAAAGAATCAAAATTGATGGCCCTAAAACTGGCATTAAGCATGATTGATTTAACGACACTGGAAGGAAAAGATTCACCCGGGAAAGTCAAGCAGCTATGTTATAAAGCTGCCCATTTACATGATTCATTTCCCAATTTACCTTCTGTGGCAGCCGTTTGTGTTTATCCCACCATGGTTTCGACAGCCAAAACAGCTCTTGAGGGGACAGGAATAAAGGTGGCGTCTGTGGCGACGGCCTTTCCCAGCGGAATGACATCTCTGGAAAATAAGCTGGAGGAGGTTAAAATGGTGGTGGATGCCGGGGCGGATGAAGTGGATATGGTTATTTCCAGGGGAAAATTTTTAAAGGGGGAATATCATTATGTATCAGATGAAATTTCTGAAGTAAAGGCCATGTGTGGGAAAGCTCATCTAAAAGTAATTCTGGAAACAGGCGAATTGGCTACCTTGGATAATGTTCGTCTGGCCAGCGATATTGCCATGGAAGGGGGGGCAGATTTTATTAAAACATCTACGGGTAAAATATCTCCCGCTGCCACGCCGCCCGTCGTATTGGTGATGCTGGAAGCCATCAGAGATTATTACAAGAAAACGGGTCAAAAAATAGGGATGAAGCCTGCAGGGGGCATCAGTCAGGCAAAACTGGCCATTCAATACCTGGTCATGGTGAGGGAAACCTTAGGTGAAGAATGGTTAAATCCTGGTTTATTCCGATTTGGAGCCAGCTCTCTGGCCAACGATGTATTGATGCAAATTGTGAAACAAACGACTGGATATTATCAGTCGGCAAACTATTTTTCCATAGATTAAGGTAAAGAAATATGAAACCGACATCTGAAAAGACCGCCAACCGTACAGAGTGGACCTATAGTGCTGCTCCAGAGAGTACCGATCATGTTCAAATCAATCAGGAATACAATCTGTTTATTAATGGTGAATTTATTTCCCCTCAATCGGGGAAATATTTTCAGTCAATCAATCCGGCCAATGAAGCAAAACTCGCTGAAGTTGCGGAGGCAGATCAGACGGATGTGGATCAGGCGGTACGGGCGGCCAGAAAAGCCTATGAAACGGTCTGGTCAAAAATGGATCCATCGGACAGAGGAAAATATATTTACCGGATAGCCAGACTGATCCAGGAGCGGGCGAGAGAATTTTCCGTACTGGAAACCATGGACGGAGGAAAACCTATCCGTGAATCGCGGGACATTGACGTTCCCTTGGCAACGGCGCACTTTTTTTATTATGCCGGCTGGGCCGATAAATTGGCCTATGCTTTCCCGGGGAGACAAGCCCATCCGGTGGGCGTGGCCGGTCAAATAATTCCCTGGAATTTTCCGATTCTGATGGCATCCTGGAAAATAGCACCTGCCTTGGCAGCCGGCAATACCGTTGTATTAAAACCGGCGGAAACAACTCCGTTGACCGCCATGAAACTGGCAGAAATTATTCAGGAAGCTGATTTGCCTCCTGGTGTGGTGAATATTATCAATGGGAGCGGAAAAACAGGCCAGGCCCTGGTGAACCATCCCGGTATTGATAAAATTGCATTTACCGGATCCACCGATGTGGGAAAACAGATCATGAAGGCGGTGGCCGGATCCCATAAAAAATATACCCTTGAACTGGGGGGAAAAGCGGCCAATATTATTTTTGAGGATGCCGCCATGGATCAGGCCGTGGAAGGAATTATTAATGGTATCTTTTTTAATCAGGGACATGTTTGTTGTGCCGGTTCCAGACTCTACGTTCAGGAAAGTATTGCCGATGTTATTATTGGTAAATTAAAAGAGAGAATGGAAACACTGATTGTGGGAAATCCCCTGGATAAAAATACGGACATTGGCGCCATTAATTCGCGAATGCAGCTGGAGAAAATTAAAATGTATGTGAATGTCGGGTTAAAAGAGGGAGGCACCATTTATCAGTCTGCCTGCTCATTGCCGGAAAAAGGATTTTGGCATGCTCCAACATTGTTTACGGATTTGAGCCAGTCCCACCGGATTGTGCAGGAAGAAATATTCGGACCCGTCCTGGCGATTCAAACATTCCGAACGGTGGATGAAGTCATCCAGAAAGCAAACAATACTCCCTATGGTTTATCCGGGGGTATCTGGACAGATAAGGGGGCAAAAATATTCAAAGTTTCCAGGGCTATACGGGCCGGAGTCATTTGGGCAAATACCTTTAATAAATTTGATCCGTCATCTCCATTTGGTGGTTATAAAGAAAGCGGGATGGGTCGTGAAGGCGGTTTGGAAGGCCTGATGCCATACGTTACCTTAAATGAAGGGGGAATGTCTTCATGAATCAGCATACTCAAATTCGGAAAACATACAAGCTGTATATCGACGGAAAATTCCCCCGAACGGAATCGGGGCGCTATATAAAATGGAGTCGTTCAAAAGCATCCAATGTGGTTAATATTTGCCGTGGTTCGAGAAAGGATTTCCGGAATGCCGTTGTTTCTGCCCGGAATGCTTTCCCGAGCTGGGCATCCAGAACCGCCTTTAATCGAAGCCAGATTTTGTACAGAATCGGTGAAATGCTCGAAGGACGGCGGAGCCAGTTCATGGAAGAATTAATCCTTCAGGGTGCCACTGAAACAGAAGCAGAAAAAGAAATCAATTTATCGGTGGACCGATTAATTTATTATGCCGGGTGGGCCGATAAATTTATACAGATTTTCAGCCATGTTAATCCAACGGCATCCTCTTATTTTAATTTTTCCTATCCCGAGCCTACCGGTGTTGTGTCCGTCATTGCACCGGATAAACCTTCTCTTCTGGGGCTGGTTTCTGTCATTGCACCCATCATTACCGGAGGAAATACCGCCGTTGTTTTATCTTCTGAATCACACCCGCTGTGTTCCATCTCCTTTGCTGAAGTGCTTCATACATCTGATGTTCCGCCGGGAGTGATGAATATTTTAACGGGATATCGATCCGAACTCATTGACCATTTTTCTACCCACATGGATGTGAATGCTGTGGTATATGGCGGTTCAGATCCGGAGGAAATGAAACGAGTCAGGGAACATGCCGCTCTTAACGTTAAAAGACCGGTGATTTACGAAAATATTAACTGGGAAGAGGAAAAAAACCAAAGTCCCTACCATATACTCCACACCGTTGAAACAAAAACCACTTGGCATCCAGTGGGAGTATAATGAATCGACCAAACCCGCTTTATTCGTTATGAGCATCACCAATATAGTCAGTTATATTCAATCAAAATCAAAAGATCATTTTCCGGAAGTAGGAATCATTTTGGGCTCCGGCCTGGGATCTTTTGTTGATGTGATTCATCATTCCCTTACGTTTTCCTTTGATGAGCTGGAAGGATTTCCATCGTTAGGAGTACGCGGTCACGAGGGGAAACTGGTATTGGGCACGGTTAATGGAACGTCAGTGGCTGTTTTGCAGGGCCGTGTGCATTATTATGAATCCGGGAAGGTGGACGCCATGAAAATCCCCATCCGGACGCTGGCTACTTTGGGTTGTAAAAAGGTGATTTTGACCAATTCAGCCGGAAGTATGCTCCCGGAAGCAAAGCCGGGAAAAATTATTTTACTGAAAGACCATATCAATTTTACGGGAGTTTCTCCTTTATTTGGGGAAACAGACAGCGCACGGTTTGTGGATATGGCTGATGCTTACAATCCAGACCTCCGAGCTCGGTTTCAGGCAGTAGCAAAGGCCAATAAAATAAAACTCCTGGAAGGAATTTATATCTGGTTTTGCGGTCCGAATTTTGAAACACCGGCTGAAATACATGCTGCCAAAACCATGGGGGCCCATGTGGTGGGAATGTCTACGGTCCCGGAAGTCATTCTTGCCCGTCACGCAGGATTAACGGTGGCCGCTCTGTCTATTATTACCAATATGGCTGCTGGAATGGGGCCGAATCAATTAAGCCACGAGCAAACTATGAAAAATGCCCATAAGGGTATTAAAGACTTGAAAACTTTATTGATTGGGTTTTTAGAATGAATCTCCTGATTCGGAAAAATATGAGCAGTTTCTCCTAGGGCACTTAGTCAGTAAACTTAATAGGAGATGTTTTTTTATTAACAAATAAATTTTTAAAAATCGAAGAAATATGAATGAATCTACTGTACGAAAAGGCCAAGAATACGAATTAGCCATAGAATCTTTGGCATACGGCGGAAAAGGTATTGCTAAAGTAAATGGGTTTGTCGTCTTTGTCAAAAATGCCATCCCCGGGCAAAAAGTCCGTGCGTTAGTATACCATAAGCGAAAGGGGTATGCTGAAGCACGTCCATTGGAAATATTGGAAGAATCCTCTTTCAAAATAGACGCTCCCTGTAAACACTTTGCTTTTTGCGGCGGATGTACATTTCAGCAAATGGCTTATGAGGAACAATTGAATCAAAAACGGGCCCAGGTTGAGGAGTTGTTTATTCGACAGGCCGGATTAGAAAATTTCAAAGTAGATGATGTGTTGGGAGCAGAGGAAATCTATCATTATCGAAATAAAATGGAATTTTCCTTTTCTAACCGTCGCTGGGTTACTCCCGGTGAGCCCGAAGATGCATTAAAAGATTTTGCTCTTGGGCTTCATGTTCCAAGGCGCTTTGATAAAATATTAGATATTAATCAATGCTTTATCCAGCCTGAAATCGGAACGGAACTATTAAATGAAACCAGAACCAAAGCCCAAGAATTAAAACTGAAACCCTATGATGTAAAAACACATAACGGATTTCTTCGTCACTTAGTCCTCCGTTTTGGTCATCAGACAGGGGATATAATGGTCAATATAGTCACCAGTTATGACAATCCGGAATTGATCCAGCCACTAGCAGATTTTATCCATAAAAAATTTCCACAAGTCACTAGCATAATCAATAATATTAATACAAAAAAAGCGGATATTGCTTTTGGGGAATTTGAAAATCTTCTTTATGGTGAACCGACAATTAAAGAGAAGATCGGCAATCTGACCTTTGAAATTTCCGCAAATTCTTTTTTTCAAACCAATATGCTTCAAGGGGAAAAACTTTACAAAACAGCGTTAGATGGTGCTAATCTTACAGGAAGTGAAATTGTATATGATCTTTACTGTGGAACCGGATCTATTTCTTTGTTTTTAGCTCAAAAGGCAAAATCGGTTTATGGCTTTGAATTAATTTCTACAGCGATTGAAGATGCCACCCGAAACAGCATATCTAACGGAATAACCAATGTGCATTTTCATCAGGCAAACTTGGATTTCTTTTTTAAAAAGGGTGTAGATAAAAAGAATTTGCCTCCACCAGATGTAATTATTGTTGATCCGCCGAGAGCAGGTATGCATAAGGATATAGTGACTACTTTACCAAAATTTGGTGCGAAGAAAATCGTATATATTTCATGCAATCCCACCACTCAATCCCGTGATATTGACCTGCTAATGAAAGATGGATTCAACCTGAAAAAATTAACCATGGTAGACATGTTCCCCCATACACCTCACATTGAGACTGTGGGTATCTTGGAGAAAAACTAATAATAAAAAAGTATTTTTGTGTTTAAATGAAAAAAAATCCTATTTAGTTAACTTCCTTGTCATTTATAATTAAATGTGTTTTACATTTTTTTGTTCTATTTTCATATAGTAATTTTCTTTTATTCAAAGCTTATTTCTTTGTGTGAACTAACTTAAATTTTTAGTTATGCGTCGCTGGTTTCGATTACTAATTCGTAACAGTTTTTTCCAGGTTGGTCTTGGTCTGTTTTTGGTCATGATTCTGGGAGGATTGATTTTACGGTTTCTGGAGATTGGGGAAATTACAGAAGGTGAAAACCCATTCTGGTGGGCCATTGTTACTATGACCACCGTTGGCTATGGTGATTTTTCGCCTGAAACTCTACAGGGAAGATTTTTTGCTGTATTGGTTATGTTTTCCGGAATTTCCCTGACGGCTATGTTTACAGCGATTGTATCATCTATATTTGTTGCCAAAAGAATTCGAGAGGAAAAAGGTTTGGAAAAAGTAAATATTAAAAACCATATCATCTTGTGTGGGTGGTGCAGAAATGCTGAAAAAATAATTGACTCGCTTCAGTATTTAACTGAAGGTGAACGAAAAGATCTGGTGTTGATTAATGACCTTGATGAGGAAGAAATCGCAAGGTTAAAAACACGGTGCAGAGATATACGGCTTCATTTTGTTGCCGGAGATTATACTAATGAACAAATACTGGAAAAAGCCAGCCTGAGTGAAGCAGAATCTGTCGTGATTATTCCCAGTGAAATTACAGAAATGGTTCAAAATCCAGATGATAAAACGATTTTAGCAGCTCTTACCATTAAGGGATTGGAACCCAATATCCGATTAATAGCGTATATATATAACCGGGAAAATTTGACCCATATTAAACGGGCCAATGCGGATGAGGTGGTAATTAGTGACGATTTTGGCGCTTATATGATTGCATCACATGTTATTAATCCAGGCATACCACAAGCAGTGAATAGTTTATTGGATAATGTTTCTACAAACCGGTTTAAACGAGTAGACGTACCGGGAGATTTTGTCGGGAAATCATTTGAGGAATTATTTAACTATTTTCATCATAAGAAAAATTCGATTCTAATTGGCGTCTTTTCCGAGGAAGAAAATTTGGGAATTGGTGAAGTTCTGTCAGCAGATTCATCCGCTTTGGATGCATTCATTGAGCGGAAATTGAAGGAAGGTGGTATTTCTATGAAGGAGGAAAGTAAAATTACAACTGTGATTAATCCTGATAAAACTTATACCATTAAAAAAGGCGAAAGAGCTATTATTATACCTTGAGGTAAGTATGGATATAACATCAATAAAAGATTTCTCAATTTTTAATGATTTAATTGACTCAGAAATAAAACTTTTTACTGAAAAAATTTCATATATTGATATTCAATCAGAAGAAAATTTTATCACGGAAGGAGATATTGGAGATTCCATTTATCTTTTGATGAGTGGAGAGGTAGAGATTAATCAGGCATTAACACTTTCTATGAATAAAGGTGAAGTGGATAATCGTGAAAAAGCCATTATTAAACTTAACAGTGACTTAAAACCACTTTTTGGCGAAATGTCTCTGTTTAATGAAGGAGACAGGCGAACTGCAAGTGTAAAAGCTCTAACAAAATGTAAATTGGCAAAGATTGGGAAAAAAGAATTGTTTGATATATGTAATGCTCATCCAAAAACAGGGTATAAAGTAATGCAAAATCTTTGTCGGTCATTATGCAGCAATCTGGTAAAAGCCAACCAAAATGTACTGAAATTAACAACAGCATTTAGTTTAATTTTAGAACGGTAGATTTCGAATAAAAACTTGGATTTAAAAAATGTTAAACGGACAATATGAATGTTTGAATAATCAATTGTTTGACTCAACACCCAACCTTTCAATCAACCCGGCAGCTTATTAACCGAAATCAGGAAGTATTAATTTTATGATGGTACAGTTGGGAAAAATTTACACTCCAACCGAAATTGAGGATAAATGGTACCAGTATTGGCTGGATAAAAATTATTTCCACGCAAATGTCAATTCTGGTAAAGAACCATATACGATCGTGATTCCTCCTCCCAATGTCACCGGCAAACTGACCATGGGCCATGTGTTGAATAACACCATTCAGGATATTCTGATTCGAAAAGCACGTATGGACGGAAAAGAGGCCTGTTGGATACCCGGCACTGATCATGCCTCCATTGCGACTGAGGGGAAGGTAGTGAATATGCTGAAAGGACAAGGCATCGATAAACATTCACTCTCTCGGGGACAGTTTTTACATCATGCCTGGGAATGGAAAAAGAAATTCGGCGGTATTATTATCCATCAACTGAAAAAGCTTGGCTGTTCATGTGACTGGGAGAGAGAAAGGTTCACAATGGATAAGGGCTATACAAAAGCTGTGCTGTCTGCATTTGTAAAATTGTATGAAAAGGGATTGATATACAAGGGGTACCGATTGGTGAATTGGTGTCCGGCTTCAAAGTCTGCTATCAGCGATGAAGAAGTCATCCATAAAGAAATGAATGGCCATCTGTGGTATTTAAAATATCCTGTAAAAAATAGTGATAATTTTGTGGTTGTAGCGACCACTCGACCGGAAACCATGCTTGGAGATACCGCCGTGGCGGTTAATCCAAATGATGAGAGGTATGGACATTTAGTAGGTCAAGTGGCTATTTTACCGTTAGTTAATCGTGAAATACCTATTATAGCAGATGATTTTGTTGATCCTGAATTTGGTACAGGTTGTGTAAAGGTTACTCCTGCTCACGATCAAAACGATTTTGCCATGGGTAAACGCCATCAGTTGGAATTCATTAATATTATGAATGAGGACGCCTCCATGAATCAAAATGTACCGGAAACTTATTGGCAATTATCCCGGGAAGAGGCAAGAAAAGCAGTTGTAAAGGACTTGGATGAGCAGGGATTTTTGGTTAAAACCGAAGATTATGTTCACAAAGTGGGTTACTCTGAACGGGGGCAAGTTCCAATTGAATATTATATGTCAGAGCAATGGTTTATGAAAATGGAAAAGCTGGCCGAACCGGCGTTGGAGGCTGTTTCTGACGGTCGAATTTCATTCCATCCTGAACACTGGGTCAAAACATATAAACACTGGATGGAAAATATCACTGATTGGTGCATCAGTCGCCAACTATGGTGGGGGCATCAGATACCGGTATGGTATCATAAGGAAGATCGTCAGAAAATCCATGTGTCTGTCAACGGCCCGGCTGATCCGAAGAACTGGGAGAGGGATCCAGATGTATTGGATACTTGGGCGAGCTCATGGTTGTGGCCAGTGGCGGTCCATTCATGGCCAGACGAAAGTGATGAATTAAATTATTTTTACCCGACAAATGCTTTAGTGACCGGACCGGATATTATTTTCTTTTGGGTGGCTCGGATGATTATGGCCGGGTATGAATTCAATAATGAGCTACCGTTTAAAGACGTGTATTTTACATCTATCCTTCGGGATGAAACGGGACGGAAATTTAGTAAATCATTGGGCAATTCTCCCGATCCTTTTGAATTGTTTTCTGAATATGGAACTGATGCAGTCCGGTTTGGGATTATGCTCATGGCTCCCCAGGGGTTGGATGTTTTATTTTCTTCAAATCGACTTGAAGTAGGTCGAAATTTCATGAATAAACTCTGGAATGCCTCCCGATTTGTATTGATGAATCTGGAAGAAAGATTGCCAGATATTGACCTGAAAAATGAAAAGTTGGATTTACCTGAACGATGGATGTTGAGCAAGCTCCAAAAAGCCATTAAAAACTACAATCGCCAATTAGATCGATTTCACTTTAACGAAGCAGCCAAAGTTCTTTATGATTTTACCTGGAATGATTTTTGTGATTGGTACATTGAAATAGCCAAAACAAGATTTTATGGTTCTAATACACACATGGCAGATATTTCCAGGACAGTTGCCGTTCATGTGTTAAGAACTATTTATTTAATTCTCCATCCGTTTGCTCCTTTTATTACCGAGGAGTTATGGGCACATATTAAACAAAATAACGATAACGATTTAATTGTGTCCTCTTGGCCAAAAGCAGATGAACAATTTGGTGATGGTGTAGCCGAGAAAAATATGGAAAAATTAATTCATATTATTTCTGGTATCCGAAGGGTCAGAAGCCGGATGAATATTCCTCCCTCCAGGGAGTCTGAGCTGGTGGCGAAATGCGATAATGCCATGGTAGAATTTTTGATAAACTACCAGGATATTATTTCATCCCTGGCCAATACGTCATCGATTCAGGCCGGACCCAATCAAACAAAACCGGAACAATCAGCTACCGTTGTCATTGGGGAGAATGAACTATATATTCCATTAGGGGGGCTGATTGATCTGGAGGTAGAGCGAGCCAGACTGGAAAAAAGAGCCAATGAAATCAATGGTCATCTCCTTGGAATCAGTAAAAAATTATCTAACGAACAGTTTTTAAACCGGGCTCCGGCTCACGTGATTTCTAGAGAAAAAGATAAAATGAAAGAAATGTCTTCTGAACTTGAAAAAGTGAATACAAATTTGGAGATACTACAATGAGAAAATACCTATTATTTCTCCCTCTTGTTTTGTTTAGCCAAACGATGACAGTTTATAAAGATAACATCGCATTGGTAAAGGAACCTCTCCATTGGGATATAACAGCAGGGAATTCTGTTATAAGATATGGTAATCTCCCTGATGGTTTGTTCCCAGAATCTCCCTTTTTAACATTGGATCATGCCACGATTCGCTACCAACGGTTTAATAATGATGTATTTAATGGTGAAGAGTATATTAACCAGAAAATAGGAGAATATGTTTATATAAAAATCCATGATGATAAAGTCCTTGAAGGAACGCTGATTGAATCCAAAGGAAATCGTCTTTCTCTTAAAACTCGTAAAGAGATCATGACTATTAACAGAAATAAAGTGGATTACGTTTATGCCCGCGATATTGAAACAGTGCCACAATTAAGACCTGAACTGATTTGGGATATTTATAGTCCCAAAGCAAGAGCCGTTAATGGCGGATTGGTATATCTGTCTGGTGGTTTTGACTGGAATGCAAACTATCGTCTCATATTAAACGGAGAAAAGGGAGAGCTCATTTCCGAAGCAGTGGTGAAAAACGAGAGTAATGTAGATTATAACCATTATATCCTGAAATTGGTTGAGGGAAATCTTCAAAAAAAGGGAAATAGACCTCAGCCTGTTTACCGAACGAATGCCCGGTCGTTGTCGATGGAAGCTCAACCCGTTTTGACCGAAAATGAATTGGGGGATTATCACATTTATTCACTCCCAGGTAAAATAAGTCTGAGGAGAAACCAAAGTATTACCGTCCGTTTGTATGAACCGAAAAAAGTAGATATTAAAAAAACTTATGTTTTCAGTAACTCAGAACGAAGTAAAAAAGAAGAACCACTTCAGATTGAAATTCAATTGAAAAATACAGAAGAAAATGGGCTAAATATTCCCCTCCCCCAAGGTAAAGTGACGTTGTATTTACAATCTCCGGATGGTTCGTTGAAATATGCCGGTGAGGATGAACTAAAACAAGTACCTAAAGGAGAAACTGCTACTATTTCAGCCGGTCGGGCCTTTGATGTGATCGGGAAGCGAACAGTTCTCCATTATGATCGGCAAAGAAAAAGTGAAGAAGCTTCTATTGAAATCACCGTAAAAAATATTAAAGATGAAAATGTAAATATACGATTGGTAGAACGGGTTCATGGTGATTGGGTGATTCGAAATGCTTCCGATAATTATATTAAAAAGGATGCATCTACCGTTTATTTTCCATTCACAGTAGACCCTGGTGGTTCTAAAACAGTCACCTATACATACCGCAAGGAATGGAATTAATCCCTTGTGTCCGCGTCAATTGACTTAGATACACCCGTTCAATATATCAAAGGAGTCGGACAAAAGCGGGCCGAAGTTTTGGCTTCCGCCGGCATCCTCACTGTAAATGACTTTTTGCATTATTATCCACGCAGGTACCTGGACCGATCCACGGTTAAATCAATTAGGGATATTCGTAAAAATGACGAAGCTACATTGGTAGGCACAGTGGAGGTTTGTGGTGAGCGGAAAACCCGGAGACGAAAAATATTTCAGGCGGTCCTATCAGATGGAACAGGATTAATACAACTGGTCTGGTTCAACGGTGTAAAATATATAAAAAATGCCATGAAAAAAGGCGACCGTGTGGCGGTTCATGGAAAAGTGGAATTTTATCAGGGGTACCAAATCATTCATCCCGATTATGATAAGTTAGATTCAGATGCCGATCCGGTTAACACGGGAGCGATTATTCCTTTATATCCCTTAACATTGGAATTAAAAAAAGCCCGGTTAGATCATCGCACCTTCAGGCGCATTATCAAAACATTGGTAGAACATTGTGAATCATTTTCTGATTATATGGATGAAAATATTATTAAAGATGAAAATCTGCCTCCCTTAAAGAATGCACTGATTAATATTCATTTTCCCCAATCGATGTTCGACCTGAGACAGGCCATTCATCGGTTGAAATTTGATGAGCATTTTTTTCTTCAACTATTAATGGCTCTCCGACAAAAAACATATCGGAAACTCGGTACAACATCATTAAAAAAAACAGGTCCCCAAATTAAATTAATCCTGGATCAACTGGGGTTCAGGTTGACGGATGCCCAGCAAAAAGTATTGAAAGAAATTTATTCTGACTTGTCTAACCCCTATCCCATGAATCGATTACTTCAGGGAGATGTCGGTTCTGGAAAAACAATTGTTGCAATTTTGGCATCCATGATTGCTGTTTCTAATGATGTACAAGTTGCCGTAATGGCTCCGACCGAAATATTGGCGCACCAGCATTAT
>CAYXMX010000008.1:0-48702 GCA_964466265.1 uncultured bacterium
TAAAACGATATCCAAGCAAAATTGTTTTATTGGGAATATCACTAAATTTATTTAGCAATTCAGGAGGGTGTTGAAGATCGATGTCAATAGTAATGGCTGATTTTCCTCCATGATCTTTTATCCAGTTTATCGCAGATTGAATCGATGCACCTTTCCCCAGATTTTCCCTATGGGTAATTACATTAACTCCATGCTTTAATAACAATTTGCATGATGCATCGTTGCTGCCATCATCCACAAAAATTAGTTGGGAAATCCATTCATGGCTTAATTTATCCAAAAATTCATCGATATATAGGGCACCATTATAAACAGGAACAATAACGTAAGGCAGAGACATTTATTTTAGTAAAACCACAATAGCAGACATAACTTCACGCTGGTTTGTAAAACCGGCTGGTTTATTTAATAACTTTCCATTCACAATAATACCACTGGATCCACCACCATCCAAATTAATCGCTTCCTCACATCCCAGATCATCCATTATAATGGCAAGTTCCTTTAGATCAACTCCTCTACTACCTGGCTGTCTGCCATCAACTACCAAAAATATGTATTTCCCTTGCTTCGTATATCCGACGGCTGATCGTGGATGTGTTTCTGGAATTTTTGTCCAGAAAAAAGCTTCTTCCATATCTGTAATTTTTCGATGACCATTATCAATAATAACAGGACCAGCTTGGAAACCACTTTCTATATCCCAGTAAGTTGACTGACTGAAATCAAGATTAATTATAGGATAATCGGGTCGATTTTCCACGGGAGATTTCCATTCAAACAATGAATCGTTGCGACTGGAAATCCAAGCGATATCCATCTGACCATCTTGATCGAATCCAATAGCACTTCGAGTCACATAATATCGTTTTTCTCTTTTTAGCAAAGATTTTAACGGTTTGGAGATTATCTTTCCGTTTTTCATCAGCAATCCCACATGTTCAGCTGGATTTTTATGCATTAAAAAATATCCACCATTGATTACAACAACAGCGTTTAATCTTCCGGCAAACTCCGTTGGGGTTTCTCGTCCATCCGTATCAGACGATATGGCAACCTCTGTTCTTATGTGGGCATTTTTACTGTCAATTTCTACGTACCACGCATTAATGGGGATTTGTTTATTTCGACCAGAAAATACTCGAATACCATCTGGCAAATTATTGAAATCAGATGTAATATTTTTCCAACTTAATGGGATGCTCCTATAAGACTGAAATTCGCTACACGAAAACAGGTTTAATAGTGTAAAAATAATAAAGAAAAAATATTTTCGTTTCATTCTGGAAAGATGCTGAAATAAGTTGTATCCAAGGATGCTTGAGTCTCCTGGTCTCTGATGACTACATACCAAGAACCGATGTGCGCATCAGAAATTGATTTAAAAGTCCATGAACGCCAATGGACTGACCTGTTAATATTCACCGGAATTGTATTAATGTATTTTCCATCAAAATACCATTCATATAGAACCGTTCTTTCCCCAGAAAGATTTCTGATTCCCGAATAACAAAATATTTTTCCAACTGATACAGGAAAGTTTGTTCCCACATTGACTGGTTTCCGAATACTATCAATGATAGATTCACACATCAATAAAGAATTAACACGAAGATTAGGTAGAACAGGTTCTTTTGATGTTTCAAATTTGTCTTCTTTCCATTCCGTCTGTTCGAGTTCCTTTATTTCAGATTTATGAGTTTCATTTACCTCTAGTTTTGGAGCAATATGAACCACTTCATTCACAGATGGAGATTTATGAATATCCTCCTGAATGACTTCATTTTTAAAGGTAGCCATTGAATAAATAGCATAAATTATATAAATGACAAATAGTGGAATGGTATATTTATCAAGTTTTTGCCAAAGTGCAATCAAAAGTAGACCCAAAAATATTATCGTAATGGGTAAAAATGTTGGGTCGTCGAATAGGGTCATTTTAAAATAAAATGTCGCTGTTAATCTTTAATGGAATGGTAGAATATATTAAAATGAGGAAGAATTGCTTATTAATTTTTATGACAATATTTTAAGAATGAATCCAGAATATGATAACCGAACTCAAAGTTAAATTGATCATTCATTTTTCGTTTGATAAGAAAATCATTTGTGGCCTCGATATGGGGTTGAAATCCCCAAACAGGATTATTCGTGGATGAAATAGCTTCTATTTCAACCATTTCACTTGAGGCTACCACTTCGAATCCATCCGGACATTGAACAACACCTTCAAGGTGGGAATATGCAAGTTGACCTGATTTATCAGATCCCCAAAGTGCATTTGAAGTTAAATGAACATACCGGGTCCCTCTTTTCTTCTCTCCACTCCACAATTTTTCAACTTTTCCACCAAATATATGGGCTAGAAATTGATGTCCATAACATAATCCTAGTATTGGAATAGAATGATTTATGGCATTGAATGTGAATTCCTTTAACTCACTTTGCCAGTCATTATTATCGTTCACCGAAGCTAAACTACCCATAATAATAATTCCACTTATATTATTTTTTGACGTCATTAAACTATCATACCCAAAGAGTGCAGGAAAATGAACTGTAATTGGTAATGGCGATCGAAAGGAAATATTATTTATTGCATTGAGTTCTGGTTTGGCCATAGATGGATCTATGACCATTAAATGCCTTGTAATCATCATGGAAAATAAAAAGCCTTCATCAATTGAGAAAGGCTTTGTTTGTCGGAGCGGGGAGATTTGAACTCCCGACCCCCTGAACCCCATTCAGGTGCGCTACCGGGCTACGCCACGCTCCGTTAATGTTTATGAATAAAATCTATTAGCGATTCAAGTTCTCTTTTTACTTTGAGTAATATTTCAGTGGAATGAACCTGACTGTCATTAGCTGGCTTACTATCAGATACCTCGTTTGAAGAATCTCCTTTCGCTAGCTGGCTTTTTGCACCTTTAATAGTAAACTTTCTATGATATAGGAGATTCTTAATAAACAGGATTGTATCAATATCCTTTTGCCGGTAAGTTCTATTTCCTGCCCTATTTTTCGGGGGAGAAAGCTGTTTAAATTCAGTTTCCCAATAACGTAAAACATAGGATTTTAACCCGGTTATTTTACTTACTTCTCCAATGGAGTAATATAATTTTTTTATTTGTTTCGGTTCAGTTACCATGAATTCACCATTTAAAGTAATACTTTAAATTAATTCAGAGTTATCGACGGTGCAAATAAATTAAATTAATTCTTTAATGCGATTTCAGGAGCAGTATATTTCAAGTTAAATGCGTTACAAACACCTTGGTGGGTTACCAAGCCATTCGTCATATTCAATCCCTTTAATAATGATGGATCACTTTCCAAGGCTCCTTTAATTCCCTGATTGGCCAATTTTAATATATATGGATTTGTGGCATTTGTTAATGCGGTTGTTGAAGTGAATGGTACAGCGCCGGGCATATTGGCCACACAGTAGTGAATAATTCCATCCACCTCATAAATTGGATCTTCATGGGTAGTGGCATGGCATGTTTCTATACATCCACCCTGATCAACTGCAACATCAACGATTACAGAACCAGGTTGCATTAATTTCAGCATATCTTTTGTCACCAAATTTGGCGCTTTTGCGCCTGGGATTAAGACCGCACCTATGAGAAGATCGGTGGTTTTTAGTAGCTTACGAATGTTATATCGACTACTGAATATGGTACGAACATTTTTCGGCATAATTTCATCCAAATAACGTAGTCGATTCAGATTCACGTCCAATATAAAAACATTGGCTCCGAGTCCGGCAGCGATATGTGCTGCATTAGTACCAACCATCCCACCGCCTAAAATAGTCACTGTAGCTGGTTGCACTCCCGGAACTCCTCCGAGGAGTATTCCCCGACCTCCCTGCGACCGTTCTAAGTATTTAGCTCCCTCCTGGACCGACATTCTTCCTGCAACCTCACTCATTGGGATTAAAAGGGGTAATTCTCCATTTGGGGTCATAATGGTTTCGTAAGCGATGGCAGTCGCTCCTGTCTCCAGGTATGAACGGGTCAAATCTTCCGATGCAGCGAAGTGAAAATAGGTAAATAGTGTTAAATTTTTATGGCACATGGCCACTTCTTCCGGTTGAGGTTCCTTAACCTTAATGACCAATTCTACATCATTAAAAATTTCTTCAGGAGAATCAACTATTTTACAATGGACATTTTCATAATCAGAATCAGGAAATCCGCTGGATAAACCAGCGGATCTCTCAATATATACTTCATGTCCATTTTGTGTCAGTTCCAAAGCAACACCAGGAGTCACAGCAACACGATTCTCGTTTACTTTTATTTCCTTAGGGACACCAATCAGCATATTATGTTTCCTCTAATTTCGATTTTTTCTGAAACCACCGGAGCTTCTGCGCTTATTGTCAAATTTTCGGGGAGGACGTTCCACCCATCCTTCAGGCTTTGGGATCAACACTTTTCGGCTAAAATCCAATCTTCCCTGATCATCAATTTTGATGAGTTTCACCTTTATTTCATCGCCAAGATTAATTACGTCTTCAACTTTTTCGGTACGTTTCCAATCCAGCTCAGAAATATGAACCAATCCTTCTCTTCCTGGAGCAAATTCAACAAATGCGCCAAAAGTCATAATCCTTGAAACAATCGCATCGAACTCCTGTCCAACTTCCGGAACCATGGTAATAGCTTTTATGAGTTCAATCGCATCGTTGCATTTTGCTGCATCCGGATTTGCTACCGTAACAATGCCGTCGTCGTCTACATTAATTTCACATTCAGTGTCTTCAATGATCTTTTTGATATTTTTACCACCAGGGCCGATCAGAGCACCGATTTTGTCCGGATTAATCTGTAAACTAGCAATACGTGGAGCATACTTTGACATTTCATTTGGTTCAGGTAATGCATCATTCATTAACCCAAGAATATGCATTCTACCCTTTTTGGCTTGGGCCAGCGCTTTCGTTAATAAATCAAAAGAAATACCTTCGATTTTTAAGTCAAGTTGGATGGCCGTAATTCCATCTCCAGTTCCAGCGACTTTAAAGTCCATATCACCGAGATGATCTTCTGCCCCGAGAATATCACTCAAAATCGCAAATTTCTCCCCGTCCAATACTAATCCCATGGCAATTCCAGCAACATGGCAACGAGTCGGAGCACCGGCATCCATCAATGCCAATGACCCACCACAAACTGATGCCATAGAAGATGAACCATTGGATTCTAGTATTTCCGATACAATTCGTATGGTGTAAGGAAAATCGTCATAATCCGGGAGGATGGTTTTTAAGGAGCGTTCGGCTAAATTACCATGACCGATTTCCCGTCGTCCGGTGAATCCAATCCTTCCTACTTCTCCAACACAGTACGGTGGAAAATTGTAATGAAGATAATAATTCTTCTTATAGTCTTCTCCCATCGTATCGATGATTTGTTCATCACTTTTTGTTCCAAGTGTTAGGACAACGAGCGCTTGAGTTTCACCACGAGTGAACAGAACAGATCCATGCGTTCTGGGTAAAAAACCCGGTTTTATTGTAATTTGGCGTATTTCATCCAATTTTCTTCCGTCACTCCGAACGCGATCATCAAGGATCTGGTTACGAAAAGCAGTTTTAAAAATATCATTGATATTTTCATTAATCGCTTTTTCCATCTCGGGGAATTTTTCTACCAATGCAGCATTGGTTTCTTCATATAGCCCATCTGTTGCTAATTCTCGTTCTTTCTTATCGGCAATTTTGATAATGTCCTTTATTTTGCTCTTAACAAGAGTTTCAACTTTCGTTTTCAACTCTTCATTGTCTTCTACTTCAGGAATCGGTCGTTTGACAATATCTAATTCTGCCGCCAATTCTTTTTGTAGATCAATGATTTTTACAATCACTTCATGAGCAGCTTTAAAAGCAGATACCATTTCATCTTCACTGATTTCATTAGCTTCGCCTTCGACCATAACAATGGTTTGTTCATTACCGGAAACGATTAATTCCATTCTGGAATCACTCATTTGGTCATTGGTTGGGTTTACAATATATTCACCATTGACTTGACCTACTCTTACAGTGGCAATTGGCCCATTCCATGGAATGTCAGAAATCATCAGTGCTGCTGAAGCACCAATTCCTGCTAAAACATTTGCTGGATTTTCACCATCACTGGTGAGTGCTGTAATAATCACTTGTGTTTCATATTTAAACGATTTTGGGAACAAAGGCCTAATAGGTCTGTCCGTCAATCGACTGGTTAATATTTCTTTTTCTGAAGGACGAGCCTCACGCTTAAAAAATCCACCAGGTATTTTACCAGCAGCGTAATGACGCTCTCGATACTCGACCTGAAGTGGGAAAAAGCCCAAATCTTCCTTCAGAGTTTTGGCAGCATTCACTGCACATAAAATGGTTGTTTCACCATACGTCACTAATACAGATCCTGCTGATTGTTTGGCTACCTGACCTGTTTCAATCCTAAGTGTTCTTCCACCTAGTTCTATTTCTTTGAATATCATTCTTACTTCTTATCCTCTTATCTTTAATTCCTTTACCAACTCCACATATCCATTTGGATTATTACGACGTAGGTATTTCATTAGTTTTTTTCTTTTTGCTACAAGCATCACCAGACCTCTTCTGGAATGATGATCCTTTTTGTGTTCTTTTGCATGTTCAGTTAATTCACGAATACGCTTGGTTAAGATCGCAATTTGTGTTTCTGGCGATCCCGTATCTGTCTTATGTTTACCAAACTTTTTCAGAATTTCTGATTTTTCTTCTTTGGTTATTGACATATTTTCTCCTATCAATACTTTTTAATTAAGTTTTTACAATAATGTTTATCTTTGATCAATTGATTCACCAATTCATCAGCATTTTCAAATTTTATTTCATCCCGAATTCTTTCGAGAAATTCTATTTCAATTTCCTTATCATATAAATCATTGAGGTCATGTGAAAAAAAGTGGACTTCTGCTACAAATTCTTTCTCATTGAACGTTGGTCTAGTGCCTAAGTTACACATTCCATATAGTGAATTGCTATTAAACCTTCCTTTACAATAATAAACACCATTTTTCGGAAACAACTGGTTTTTTTCAACCGGAATAAAGTTAGCTGTCGGAAATGATAGAATTTTTCCTCTTCCAGCCCCTCTCACAACTAATGTTTTAAAACCATATACCCAACCCAGTTCGAAAGAAGCTCTTCTGATAAACCCTTCATGAATCAAATAGCGTATATGGGTGCTGGAAAGATTAATATCGTTCTCTTTTATGGCTTTTACGACTTCACAGGAATAGCCTTTCGTCTTACAATAATTTAATAAAAACGTTGGTGTACCCTCTCGCTTAAAACCAAAATGATGATCGTACCCAATAATTATGTGAATCGGATTAAAATTGTTTGTAACAATTTCATCCATGAATTTAAGAGGAGGAATTGTCGAGAATTCTTTTGTAAACGGAATAACTAATACTGTATCAACAGATAGAGAATCTAGAATGGATAATTTTTTTTCAATGGACATCAATAGTGGTAAAGTAGAATCCTTCACAAGCACATGCTTTGGGTGTGGATCAAACGTAATAACAACCGACTTAACCTTTTGAGCATGAGCCTGAGTGACTACTTTTTTTATAATCTCCTGGTGGCCTCTATGTAAACCATCAAATGAGCCAATCGTCACAATTGACTGACCCTTTTGTTTTATATGTCTCAAGGACATTAAGACGTCCATATTTCCTCAAGTTCTTCAATTTTTACTGTATCATCTATTAAATATTCCCCCACTTTCAAACGGATTAATTCTACCAGATGACCTACTGTTTCCAATTTTTCTGCTATATCGCTCCCAAGTACCCGGATATAAGTTCCCTTCGAACAACTCACATCGAATGTGATATATGGATTATCAAATTCTATTAAGCGAATAAAAAATATTTCAATATTGACTGGTGGTCTATCAATTTCAATATTTTTCCGGGCTAATTTATATAACCGAGTGCCATCAATTTTTTTTGCTGAAAACATCGGTGGTATTTGTTTTTGTTTTCCAAGAAAAGAAATGAGTACTTTATGAATATCCTGATCGGTTAAATCAGGGATTGCTTTTTTAGAAATTATTTTACCTTCCGTATCTAGAGTATCTGTTTTTTCCCCAAGTTTTAATATAGCTTTATATCGCTTATTAGAAGAGGAGATCTGAGATAAGCTTTTTGTATCTTTCCCTGTTCCAAGAACCAAGACACCTTCAGCGAATGGATCCAGTGTCCCAGCATGCCCTACTTTTTTTTCTTTCGTAATGTGCCGAACTTTCTTAACAACATCAAATGAAGTCCACCCTTTTGGTTTATGTATATTCAAAATCATAATTCTTTCACTTCAAGATCTTGAATAATCTTTAACATATGTTCTTCATGCTCAAAAGATTCGTCTTTATAAAATTTCAGTTCCGGTGTGTTTTTTGTTCTGATCGACTGGCCTAAATATTTTCGAAATGCTTTTGATAGGTTATTTAAACCTTTGTTTACTATTGACTCGGAATTTTTAGAATTTAAAACGCTATAAAATACCTTCGCATAGCGAAGATCGGGAGAAACTTCAACTTGAGTAAATGTAATAAAGCCAAGATGAGAAATATCGATGTGTTTTGTTGTTATTTCACCTATAATTTGCAAAATTTGCAACCCTACACGATCGATTCGTTTATAAGGTTTTTGATTCGTCAAGTTGTTTTAAGAGTCCGCTTTATTTCCTGTATTTCAAATACAATTATTTCATCACCAGGTTTAAACTTTTGGAATCCATCAACACCAATACCACATTCTAACCCTTCTTTAATTTCTTTTACATCATCTTTATACCGCTTTAAGGAATTAATACGTGATTCATGAATCATTTCTTCATCTCGAATTACTCGAGCTTTTTCTCCACGTTTGATGATTCCTTCTTCCACCTTACTGCCGGCAATAAAACCTAATTTTGGAATTTTAAATGGTTCAAGAACTGATGCACGTCCTAGAACATTTTCTACTTTCTCGGGTTCCAGCAAGCCTTCCAATGCCAGTTTGATTTCTTCAACCGCATTATAAATAACATTATAAGATCTTATTTCAACTCCCTCTTGCTTCGCAAGTAATTTCGCATTAGAACTGATTTGTACATGAAATCCAATAATAACAGCGTTGGAAGCAGCTGCAAGCAAAACATCAGATTCTGTTACCATTCCCACTGCTTTATGAATCACCTGAATACCTACTTCCTCATGCTCAATTTTTTCCAGAGTTTCAGCTAATGCCTCGATAGATCCGTCTACGTCCCCTTTAATCACCAATGGCAGCATTTTAATCGAACCATCCTTAATCAGTGCTGACATGGCATCTAATGATTGCGTCTTAACCCTTTTTTGCTCGATTTCACGTTTGAGTCGTTGACGATCAGATGCAACCCGCTTTAAGTTCTTTTCATCTGAAAAAACAGCAAAAATATCTGCTGCCTGAGGAACCTTTTCAAAACCCAGTACCTGAACAGCTTCGGAAGGGCCAGCCACGTCGATACGCTGACTACGTTCATTCATCATTGCCCTGACTTTCCCAGAATAATTACTGCATATAAAATAATCGGAGACCTTTAGGGTTCCCTTTTGAATTAATATAGTAGCGATGGGGCCATGACCTCTGTCCAATTTTGAATCAATGACCGTTCCTCGAGCTTCCGTATCCGGATTAGCCTTTAACTCTAAAACTTCAGCTTCTAATAAAATGGAATTCATTAAATCATCAATGCCGTCCCCTTTTTTGGCAGAAACCGGCACAGCTTGAATTTTTCCACCCCAATCTTCTACCAAAACATTATGATCTGACAGTTCTCTTTTTACCCTATCCGGATCTGCATCTGGTAGATCCATCTTATTAATAGCAATTATCAAGGGAACATCTGCTGCTTTGGCATGATTAATTGCTTCAATCGTTTGAGGCATAACACCGTCATTAGCAGCCACCACCAATACGACAATATCGGTAACCTGTGCACCTCTGGCTCTCATCGCTGTAAATGCTTCGTGACCAGGTGTATCCAAAAATGTAATTTGCTGTCCGGTATCTAATTCTACTTTATAGGCACCTATATGCTGAGTAATCCCGCCAGATTCTCCTGCGACGACATTTGTTTTTCTAATAAAGTCTAATAGGGAAGTTTTACCGTGATCTACGTGTCCCATTATTGTCACAACCGGTGGTCGTGGTTTTGATTTTTCAATATCTTCTTCAGTTTCTTCAAGAGAAAATATTTCTTCGCCAATATCCGTAATTTTTTCAGCTATAAATCCGTAAGAATCAGCCAGTAGTTCAATCACATCCCAATCCAGTCTTTGATTCATTGTCACTAACTTTCCTAAACCGATACATTCCTGAATAATCTGGCTTGAGTTTACTTCAAATACTTTACTTAATTCTTCGACGTTTGAAAATTCAGCAACATTAATATTTTGTTTGATGCCCTCTTCAATTTCTTCAACTATTTCTGTTCTCTTTTCTTTTTTATAATGCTTCTTTTTTCCTTTTGTCTCAATTTTGGATAAAGTCTGTTTGACAGCATCTTTAATACTTTTCTTTACTTTTTTATCTTTCTTATCCGTCTCTTTTTTCTTGGACCTGGAAGTTTGTCCAATTTGGGACTCAATTTCTGAAAGGTCAATTTTTCTGAATTTTTGTTTACTGGGTTTTTCTACTTTCTTTTTCTCTTCTATCTTTTTCTGATCTTTTTCTTTTGCCTTTTTATCATCTTCTTCCCGTTTTTTAAGTAGTTCAGCTTTCCGCTCTTCTTCTAATTTCTTTTTCCTTGCTTCTTCATCTGCTTTTGCTTTCTCTTTTTCTTCCAGTCTTCGTTGTTCATCTAATGAGAGCAGGTTCAATTTCCTGGTTGATTTCTGTTGTTCTACGATCCTGGAGTGGTGAATTTCACGACGAATTTGTTCTTTGCGATAGCGTGCAACACTTTCTTTATCTTTTGAAAATTCATTTTCAATCAGTACAATGGTATCTTCATCCACTGGGGACATATGACTGGTAACATTTATACCTTTTTCTTTCAGAAGATTTACAATTTCCGTATGGGAAATGTTTAATTCTTTTGCTATTTGAAAAATGCGACGTCTTGCCATATTTTAAGACTCAATCTCTTCCAGGTTCTTTTCAGAATCTTCATTATTTTCATCAGTTAAATTATTATTTGAATTTTTATCTTTTTCACTATCAGATTCATTGTTTTCAGAGTCATTAGGAGTATCATCATTACTTTCCTCCAGGATTTTTTCTATATCGATTTTATCCTCTTCTATATCCTCTTTATCTTCTGTACGTTCAATAAATTCTTGGACAGTATTAAAACATTCTTCCAGTATTTCATTATTAAATCCCTTGATAGACAACAAGACTTTATCATCAACATTGAGTAGATCAGAAACAACGATAACGTTATTCATTGCCAATAATTTTGCTATTTTTTCATCAAAATCCGGTACATCTGATAAGGGCGTAGATTGATCATTTTGTTGTCGCTCGTATTCATTTTTCCCAAAAGCATCAATTTTAAAACCAGTCACCCTGGAAGCAAGATTAATATTGATTCCACCTCTACCAATGGCAAATTCCAATTCATTATCATTAAAAATAGCAATGCAATATTTTCGATCATCATCAATATAAAGATCAATTGGCTTTGCTGGTGATAAGGCCCGAGAGATTAAAATTTCCGCCTGTTCACTGTAATTAATAATATCAATCTTTTCATTATTTAATTCTCTCACGATGGCTTGGATTCTACTTCCTCGCATCCCTACACAGGCTCCGACAGGATCGATTCGTCTATCTTGTGACTTAACAATAATCTTCGCACGATCTCCTGGGTGACGGGCGATAGCGAGTATTTCAATAATGCTATCATCTATCTCCGGAACTTCCATTTCAAATAATTTATAAAGAAAATGATTATCGCTTCTCGATACAATTATTTCAGGCCCCCTTGGCGTAACTTCAACAGATTTAACAACTGCCCTAACTGTATCACCTCTGCGATACCGTTCAGATTGGATTTGTTCACTTCTGGGCATATGAAGTTCTGCCTGTTCAATATTGATAAATATATTATCTCGTTGAACCTGATGTACAACCCCAATCACTATTTCACCAATTCGTTGAGAATAATCTTCATAAATGTAATGCTTCTCAACATCCTGAATTCGCTGGTTAAAAAATTGCTTTGCAGTATTAACCATTCTCCTTCCAAAAATACTTAAGTCAATTACTTCTACAAAAACATCTCCCACCTTAAAATTTTCTTTTGGCATTGCCTTTTGCGCATCTGGCAGGGATATTTCTAAGACCGGATCTTCTACTGTATCAACCACATTTTTTTCAGCATATATTTCTATTTCACCTTTATCGATATTGACAATAACACTACAATTCGAATTATCCCCTCTCTCTTTTTCAATAATATACATGAATAGTTGTTCAAGAATACTCCCAAGTTCAGAACGTTCAACATTTTTTTCTCTGGCGATTTCTGAAAAAACGTCGATTAAGTCTCTATTGATCACTTTGACTCCATCTATTTATTTAAATTGTATGATTACTTTTGCTTGTAAAACATTTTTTAGTAAAATCTCGAATCGGCCTTTATTTTTATTTTTAAGAAAGAGCGTTTCTTCGTTAAAACCAGTTAAATCAGCTTCAACAAATTTTCGATAACCATTTTTATCATACGTAATATTTAATTTTCGGCCTACATTTTTTCTGTATTGAAATGGTTCAGTGATGGGTTCAGTCGCTCCGAGGGAAGTAACTTCCAAAGAAGCACCTTCAGAATAATATTGATCTAAAATACCTGATTTTTGAATAGATTTTGAAATTCTTGCTGTATCGTTGAGCGAAATAGTTTCTTCACTATCAATAAAACAGCGCACTAACCCTTTATGAGGATCTTCTTTAATATCCATCAAATAATAACCTTGTGGTATCAAATTCTCAATCCTATTTTTTAATTTATCCATGTCTATACAAGCGAAAAGTGGGCACGCAACCCACTTTTCACGCCGGAAATTAATCTTTTAAGATCATGTTTACAAGGTTATTGTTCGTCGGAAATTGCTCTTTCTAACCTCCCAGATATCTCATCAACCTCATTTTGAATATTTAATGAAATATCGTTTAAACCTTTCATATCCTCAACCAGTTGTTTTGCCTTATGATACTGACCAGTTTGTAAATAGAGTTTGATTAGAAGAATGGTAAATTTATTTTTCTCAAGATCCGTGAATGCTGATTTGATGGCTTTTCGATAATTGGTTATAGCCGCTTCAATATTCCCGATGTTTTTTTCTAATTCTGCAAGAATCACAAGTGCACTGGCTTCAAATTCATCAGAAGGATCATCCAGAAAGTCATTAATATATGATTTCGCTGATAAATAATCTTTCTTTTCGTAAAATATTCTCCCAAGGTAATACATGGCTTCCTGGGCTGACTTTGTTCCAGAATAGTCATCGGCTAATAATTCCAACTGTAAAAGACCATTTTCTTCATCGCCATTCGTTAAATTTAATAGTGCTTTTCCAAGATATGTCTCTGCTTTTACATTTTGAGATAATCGTCTGTTATTCAAAAATAATAGGCCCACGACGACGACCAGTACTATCGTAAATGTTTGAATAATCTTTTTCCGGTTCTGTTCAAAATAAGTCTTTATAGAATACAGACTTTCTAGAAACGGATCCTGTTGAATTTCTTTTCTTGTTATTTTTTTTCTCGCTTTTAACATTGAGTTATTTTCTCCTTATAAAATGATTAGCCTTTTGTCAGTGCCCACAAGAGGAGTCGAACCTCTGACACCAGGTTTAGGAAACCTGTGCTCTATCCTACTGAGCTATGTGGGCAAATGCGGCCGAAAAATTACAATAAATGAATTGTTTGAGAAAGAGAGAAACTGGTTATTTTTCTTCAGATACTAGGTCTCTGTTCATTAGATCAATTACAGCTTCACCTGGATTTTTTTGATTATATATTACTTGATATACCGTCAAAGAAATGGGCATTTCTACCTGGAATTGATTACAAAGTTGATAAACAGCCTCAGATGTTTTGACTCCCTCAGCAACCATCTTCATTCCAGATAAAATCTCATCCATTTTCTTTCCTTTACCGATTTCTTCTCCTACAAACCGGTTTCGACTGTGACGGCTGGCGCAAGTAACAAATAAATCTCCGATACCACTCAAACCGGAGAAAGTACTTTCTTTGGCCCCCATTGCAACCCCTAATCTTTTCATTTCTGCAATTCCACGGGTTAAAATGGCCGCTTTCGTATTATCTCCATAGCCCAGGCCGTCACATATACCTGCTGCTATTGCGATCACATTTTTCAAAGATCCTCCTAATTCAACCCCCAGTAAATCGGAATTGGTGTAAACCCGAATAAAATTTGAAGAAAACAATTGTTGTATTTTTTTGGCCGAATCTTCATTGATTGACGCCGCCACAAGTGTTGTTGGTATTTGACGAATCACTTCTTCCGCATGACTGGGGCCGTATAGAGCCACAATCTGATTCCTTTTATTTTTTAATTCATCCGTGATGACCTGACTCATAGTTAACAGAGTATGTTGTTCCAATCCCTTGGCTGCATTGACAATCAATACATTTTCCTGGACTATTGGGTTTAACTGTTTTATTAATGCCCGGACTCCGTGAGAAGGGACTGCAATCACAAGGATGGATGAGTTTGTGATGGCTTGTTTGAGGTCTGATGTAAAATCTATATCCGGATGAATTGTATAGTGATCAATAAGAGGATGGGTCCTTTGCGTTTTTATTTGCAAAACCTTTGACTCATTTCTCTGCCAGAGGGTTACAGGGAACCCGCACCGCGCCAGCCCTTCTCCCAATGCTACGCCCCAACTCCCGGTTCCTAAAATAGAAATTTTATTCATAATGATGAAAGTATGGATTCAATTATTAATAATAATGTTATGCTTGATATATACTATCTATTAATTCTGCGTACTTTTTCTCAACTACCTTACGTTTCACTTTAAGTGTTGGTGTTAATTCACCGGTGTCTACAGACCACTCGTCCTGAACCAGCTTAAACTTCTTAACAGTTTCATAGTGTGCAAATCCTTTCATGGCTTCATCCACTTCATTCTTGTATAAATTGATAACAGAAGAATCTTCTAGAATTTTATCATTGATTTCAATGTTTTCTTCGATCGCCCACTGATTCAGGTTTTCTTTTGCCGGAACAATTAATGCAGAAACAAAATTTCTTTTATCACCGATGACAATAGATTGTTCAATAAATTTAGAAGTAACCATTGATAGTTCCATGGGAGCGGGCGCTATATTTTTTCCTCCGGATGTCACAATAATATTCTTTTTTCGATCGGTAATTCGTAAAAATCCTTCTTCATCAAATTCACCAATATCCCCTGTATGAAACCAACCATCTCGGTCAATAGCTTCTTTGGTTGCTTCAGGGTTATTATAATACCCCATCATCACATTATCTCCACGGCAAAGGATTTCCCCATCATCAGCAATTTTGACTTCCACTCCTTCGATGGGACGCCCGACGGTACCAAATTTAACATATTCAGGTGTGTTTGTTGCTATCACTGGACTGGTTTCAGTCAATCCGTAACCTTCTAAAATCAGGATATTCGCCGATGCAAAAAATTCAGCGATTTCTCTCGATAAAGGAGCGCCTCCCGAAGCAAAATACCTAAGCCTACCTCCCACTTTCTCCTTTATTTTAGAAAAGACCAGCTTATCAGCTAAGGAAAGTTTGAGGCCCAGCCACCCTCCCGGACGTTGTTGTTTTACCAGATAGGGAGTCGATTTCTTTCCAATTTTAATTGCCCACCAGAATATTTTTTGAGCAAGAGGCGGATCATTATTAACCTTATCAATTATTTTTGCATACATCTTTTCATACAAACGGGGAACGCTGGTCATAAATGTTGGCCTAACCTCCCTCATATTATCCGCTACCTTCTCAATAGACTCCGCATAATAAACCCTTCCTCCTCCTGTAAAAGCAGAAAAATGTCCGGCCATTCTTTCATATACATGGCTTAAAGGCAGAAATGATAACAAAACATCATCTTCATCGATAAAAATGGCTTTTCGTCCACTTTTCACATTAGAAACCAGGTTTTTATGAGATAACATTGCTCCCTTTGGCTGACCGGTTGTCCCACTAGTATAAATGAGTGTTAGTAAATCATTTTCATCTATTGATTTTGCGGATTCTCTGAAGTTAAAGCCTGTTTCATTTTTGAATCGTTTTCCTTTCTCGATTAATGAAGAAAAACTGATACTATTATTGCTTGTATTATGGCTATCATCCATCAGAATAAATCCTTTGAACTTTTTACATTCTTTCACTAATGAAAGTGTTTTATCCAGTTGTTCCTGGTTTTCAACAAAAGCATATTTGGTTTCTGAATCATCAAAAATATACTTGATTTGAGGATTAGTTAGCGTTGGATAAACGGTTACTGTGGCCGCTCCAAGACCCGTAATCGCATAGTCAGCCATAGCCCACCTAGAAGAGTTAGTTGATAATATAGCCACTTTATCTCCTCGACCTATTTCTATTGATGACAGACCACTGGCAAGGTTATCAACAACTTCTCCAATTTCTTTGTATGTAATTCCATTCCATTCTCCATCAATTTTATCAAAAAGACAATAATTCTTTTCGTATTTGTCAACGCATTGGAAGAACATTTCGGTGATTGTTTTGTAGCTCATTTCTATCAAACCTCTTTAATATTCAGTTTAAATATATAGATATTATACTTAATATTTCGTCCTAAATAAATACCAAATATGCCGGGGTGGCGGAATTGGTAGACGCGTTGGTCTCAAAAACCAATGGGGGTAACCCCGTGCCGGTTCGACTCCGGCCCTCGGTACAATTTTGGATTTTTTCCTTGCATTTTCTCATTTAAACTTTTACTTTAAGTACGAAGGTGCTGGTTTGGTACCTTTGGTATGTGGAAGGGGTAGATATTCACTTAGCTCCGAGGTCTTTGTGAAATCTACCCCACTTTTTTACGTATTTCCCACTAAATCTCTAATAGGCTCTCCTCAATTATATACGCATATAACCCGGTTGATCGTCTAATACACTTCAACTGATTCTTTAAGCTTAACCTCACATTTAGGCAACTAATCCAAGAATTCATTCAATTATTCTATTGCTTACCTTTACCACTTATGAATGAATCAACCCTGACCTTTACGGGATTAAAGAAACGGTTCAAATCACTTTAATAAGTGAATAATTTATTATTATTTATCCATCATAATAAAAATTCAATATTAAAAAAAAAGGGCCTTATAAAAAGGCCCCCCTTAATCCATATTTTTATCCGTTAGTCGTGAATAAAATTTTATTTCTTCTTTTTATCCTTTTCAAAAACTTTATCAGATACTTTGTTCAGTTCTGTTTCTAGGAAAGTTAACTTTTGTTGAATTTCTGAAAGAGACTGGGTTGTTTTACGTCTTAAACTTTTTAGATCATCCTCTAGATCGGCAATGTCAGTTTCTACATCTCCAAAATGTTTGATAGTTTCACGTTCAACTTCATCTAAATTATATTGTACTTCTGAAATCATATCTGACAATGAATCAGCTGTTGCATTTATTAAATTTGTATTGGCAATGATATCTTGCTGTGCTCTCTGTAAATGTTTACCTCTACCAATAAACTGCAAATTTAGAATGCGCAAATCCTCACGGAATTCATTATGGACAACATCAACGTGTTTCTTATCATTCTGATTCAGTACATCCATTCGTTTTATCATTTCGCCGGACATATATTGAAAATATCCGCCAGCTAAAATAAGGATGATCAAAATTCCAAATACAATTTTATCTTTTACTGTCATTATTCTTCCTCTAATATCAGTTACTTAATGATTCAAGTCTTTTTTCCCATTGACTCATATTATCGCTCTCTTCTGTTTGAGTGATTTCAGCCGAAGTATCTTCGTCCAATTTCCCTTCTTTAATTTCCTCCATCATTTTCTCTTTTAATGAAGCATTTTCTTTTAGATCATTTAAAAGTGCAACGACTTCTTCATTAAAGTCTTTAATGGCATTTTCAAGGCGAGAAAGTAATTCATTTGTCAGAATTTTACCATAGTTCTCATTAACGCCCTTTAAAAGAGATTCTAATTTTTCTCGTATTATTTGTTCTGCAGCCATGTTTAAATATGTTTTAAGGTTTATTGAAAGCCTTTGAAATTGTCACACAGAAAGTATAAAGACCAAACGCTATTTTTATACTTTTTCTATGTGAATTATTTTTTGTGCCCGCATATTACTTTCCTTAACCTGTAAAAAGCCATTATACTCAAATTCCTTTATTAACGGCCAAAATATTTTTTGTTGTAATGAATATGGAAGCCAATCAACTGTATCCATTTCCGTCATGGACTTTCCGCCACCGATTGATGTCTCAGAACTTCGCTTAAATATATGTTTTTGTGCAATAATATATACGTCTACTCTGTCTTCCACAATGATTGCTAGCGAATAATCATACTTTCTCAAATCGCCAGAAACTGGTCTATTCGAAGTTTTGATGAGATAACTCTCTTTAGTATAAAACTCGATTGCATATCCCATATCTTCTAATATTTCTCTACATAATATTAAAGCTTCATTTTGACTCACGGAATATTGAAAGTGACGCACCATCCTGGGAGGTGTCGGACAAAAAGAAAATTGAATACTTACCAGTATTGATAAGAAAGTTTTGATCATATTTAATATAATTCAAAAATAGAAGGCAGGCTTTCCGCAGGTTTTTCTTCTTTCAGAATGATCATATAATCCGGATTATAATAGATTAACCTTAAAAAGCTTAAATCACCCTCTAAAAGTGTATTTTCAGTTTTTGGTTGTTGAACTAAACCATTTAGAATTAAGGCAATTCTTACAGGTGAAGCACTCCATGAAGAACTGAAAAAGGCGCGGGAGTATTTAATATTCAAAAAATTGCTATACGAACTTGAGGGACCATTAACCGTTTGTTCTGTAGTATATGGATTTCCGTAAACTTCTGTAATATTTTTTTCAATTTTCAGAAATGTATTTATCTGATTATCCAGATTATTTTTATCTAATAGAAAATTAATTTCCGCTTTCCAAAAACCACTATCACTGTATACAAAAGTTACATTCACTGAGTCCAGACCTAGTTTTCCTGTCATCTGTGCGGTACCCGTTGTTGAATCCATAATAAATGAGGACATACTCGGTAAAACTGGTAGTGAATATAGATCAGATCCCCATGGATACCCTTTATATCCATATTCCAGACCAAGGTTTAAATTGACAGTTGAATCTGCTAATAATGTATCTGCATTACTCGAACTCATAGCGGAGTCGTCCTTTGCTATCACAATTGATGAATCACTACTTGCCATAGCTGGAGTTTCAAAATCCTGTGCATATATGAGTGTAGTAATAATAAATGGAATTAATATTCGCATCATTGTTCCCTTACCTCGTTGATTATGGTCTCACCTTATGTAAAAAAATACATAACCTGAAAAGTTAGTGCAAGTTGAATTATTACTCCTTATTGTACGTTAATAATCATCCTAAATGATTACTAAAGTGTAAAAAATGAAATGACTAATGATAAACTTTCGGCTTGCTAAAGCGCTCTATCTAATAACGGTTCCTATGCGATTAAACCGGGGTATCCAAGTATCTAAATTCAATGACATATATGTAAATAAAGCTTCTCCCAAAATATGGTCTTCGGGAACAAAGCCCCAGAATCTTGAATCAAGGCTATTATCACGATTATCCCCCATGGCCCAGTAATAATTTTGTTCTACAATATATTCATCCATATCCATTATGGGTTGACCATCAATGTATAATTCTCCTCTGGGCATATTCACTGACCAGGGGTTCAATAATTTTCCGTTAGGATAATAATCATCGAAAACAGCATAAGATTTTTTTCGTCTATATAAATCTGTAGGATCAATAATAGTAAATTGATATTCATTGTTGCTATTTTTTAATGTCAAAGAATGACCATCCAATAACATCAATTGCATAGCCAACAAAGCCGTTTCTGGTTCAATAGGAATTCTATCCCCTTTTTTCGGAATAATTAATTCAGGGAAAAAGTCTTTATTTCCTTTACCGAGAAATATATTGGAGTCTCTTTTATAGGGATCAGAGACTGGGAGGATAAATCGTCCATGTTCTGGAAGTAAGAATTCCTTTCCATTTACCAATACTTTCCGATTAATGATTTCCAATGTATCGCCCGGTTCAGCAATACATCTTTTCACATATTTTAAATAGGGATCTCTGGGATATTTAAAAATAATGACATCTCCCTGATGGGGTTCTTTAAATTTGGGAAAACGGTAATATGGGATAGAAAATCCAATATCAGTATAGGGGATTCCAATCCAATCCGGTGTCCGCATGCCATAGATAAAACGATTGCCGATCAGGAAATCACCAACCATAATAGTTTTTTCCATACTGCCAGTCGGAACAATATAGGCTTCAATTAATGTAACTTTAATTAATAGTGCAATCAGGACAATGATTAATAACGACCTTGTTTCACTTAATATTTTATTTTTATTCATATTAGAAATTACCGGTAATCGGTTGTTAAACAATATTTATTCAATCTCAACTCCTATAAAATGTTTCATTTTAGGACCATATTTTTCAATTCTAATAGCAAAGACATCCAATCTGATATCACTTTTAATTTCGTTATCCATTAAATATTTATCGATAGCATTCGATAGTTTTTGAAGTTTTAATTCATTTACCTGATCCTCCACATTTCCCAACGTTTTTCCTGCACTTGTTTTTACTTCCACAAAGACCAGTTCATCATTTTTTTCAGCAATAATATCAATTTCACCGTATGGAGCACAATAGTGATTTAATGAAATGATTTGATACCCTTGATTATATAAATTTAAAGCGGCCAGGCGCTCCCCTAAATATCCTACTTTTTTGGTTTCCTTTAGCCATTTTATGGATGGTAAATTTTGATACACTGGGTTAAATGTTTTACGATGGATAGGTGTTGCTTTTAACTCTATGATTTTTTCGATGTGCATTTTTGTGCCATATCCTTTATGTTTTGCAAAACCGTATTCGGGGAAAATAATATCATATTGCCGCATGATTCTGTCACGGGTTACTTTTGCAATAATTGATGCTGCTTTAATGGAATCAATCAATGCATCCCCTTTGATAACCCCTTTATTAGGGACAATCTGGTTCGGTAATGCGTATCCGTCAATCAATGCGTGTCTGGGTTGAGGTTTTAACTGTCCCAATGCCTTGTACATGGCTAAATGGGTTGCTTTGAGAATATTGGTTTGATCAATCACTTCTCTGTCAACAATTCCAACTCCAACAGAAATAGCCTGATGATTTATTTCCTGAAATAATTTTTCCCGTTTTTTTTCCGATAATGTTTTGGAATCAGCGAGACCTTCAATCTGATGATCATCTGGTAAAATAACTGCTGATGCTACAACTGGACCTGCCAGAGGCCCCCTTCCTGCCTCATCTACTCCTGCAACTAATTCCATTTCACTTTCCTAAAAGCCCTACCATTTGATTTTAGCCAAAGAGCTCCATCTAAATCTGTTCGGTGAATATTAATATTTCTTTTCATCAATCGTTCTATAATGATGGGTGAAGGATGACTAAATTTATTACGAACGCCTACTGAAATAAACGCCAGTTCAGGGTCAACTAAATCTAAAAAAGAATCTGTCGAGCTGGTAATCGACCCATGATGCGCCACTTTCAATAAATTAGATTTAAGCAACTTCTGATAAGGAATTAAAACTCGGTCCCCTTCAAATTCGAAATCTCCTGTAAATAAAATACTTGTCTGACCATATACTAATTTAAAAACAAAACTAGCATTGTTCACGTTCTCATCCTGATGATAGAGTTGGGAATCAGGAGCAAAAAAGAGCAAATATATATTTGGAGTGACTCTTTTGGATTCGCCACCTACTGGAATTTCGATAAACGTATCTGACTTTTCAGCATTTTTCATAATAGTTTTATAAGTCCAAGATTGATAGGAAACGATTGTATTCCATAGCGTATCTACCGGAATTGCATTAAAAAGAGTCACCAATCCACCGATATGATCATTATGGGGGTGGGTCATAACCACCCAATCTATTTTTTTGATTCCCAAATAACTTAACACAGGTAAAATAACTTCCTTCCCCATATCATGGTACTGGTTTCTTTCCCCTCCATCGATCAGCATGGTTTTATCGTTCGGAAAACGAACAATGGCGGCATCTCCCTGTCCAACATCCAATAAAATCACCTCTAATTCATTTGATTTTCTCGCCCATTTCCAAGTAAATAAATTTGCTACTATCAAAAAAATGATTAGCCCTATTTTCCTTTGGGATTTTTTTAATAATAAAATGATTGAAACCAAAATCAAAAAATATACCAAAACATCAAAAAAAGAAAATCGGATTGAAAGTGTAGAATATGGGATTTGAGAAAATAAGGTTGTAAAATAAATAATAATCTTTGAAATAAGCCAGGCAGAATTCCCCAGGGCAAACCCAAATAATGGAATCCAGCCAATGAATAACAGTAAAAATCCAATTCCGACTAAAATTCCAATTAAAGGTACAATCAATACGTTAGCCACCAGTGAAATGATCGGTATTTTTCCAAAGACGTATGCTGTTAAAGGTATCGTACCTATCTGGGCTGAAAATGATACCAATAATAAGCCCCAAACAAACCGAGTAATCTTAGAGTCAATTTTGTTAACAATGAATTTTTCCGGCAAAATAGTTTGTAACCAGTTATAAAAAAATATGATGGATATAACAGCTAAAAAACTCAACTGAAACCCAAGGTCGAATAAATCCAGTGGTCTGAAACTCAAAATAGCCAATGCCGCTCCACTAATAATATTCCAAACATTCACAGATCGGTTAAAAACAGGTGCCATCACATAAAGTCCAGCCATTATAGATGCCCTGATAACGCTGGCTTTTCCCCCGGTAATCATTACAAATAGTGTTAACCCAAGCAGGATTACGATTCTGTCCACTCCCCAAGGCAGCCTGAAAATATTTTTTAATAATAACAAAACAATAAGGACATATCCAACATGGAGTCCAGAAACGGCCAGGACGTGTATAACACCCGTTTTTGTAAAAGATTCTTTTACAAGTGGTTCAACGTCTGTCTTATCCCCGAGAATCAACGCACTTAATAGTCCTGCAGACTCATCCGGTGCATACTTTTGAAAATGGTTTCTAATGGTATCTTGAATTTGATATATATATCGTCGTACGATTAGGTGATTGCTATTCAGCACTGTGGCTTTTTCATTACTCTTTGGAAAAATCCAGCCATAAATATTCTGGCGATTAAAGAAGGCCTGAAAATTGAATTCCCCCGGGTTCCTCGCTCTTCTGAATATTTGAAACTCTCCCGTACCCCTCAATGTATCACCAACGCTACAATTCAATAATTGTTTTTGGTAGAGCCAAATATCCATATCTTGTAGATTATATAGCCGTAACTTGTATTTTACTCCTTTCCTAGTTTGTTTTATATCAAAAACGATTCCTTCATAATCCATATCTTTGCCATTTAAATCGTCTGATAATGAGTTCAGGAAATTTTGATTCAACATTATTAATTGCATTCTTCCCACGCCAAAGGACAAAAAACAAATCACCAACCCAGAAAGAAATAATTGATTTTTATTACTAAATAATAAGGAAAACCCAATACCAAAAACGATCAGCGTAAAAACAAAAGATTGGACTATACCTCCCACTTGTATTCCAATCATAAATGAGAGACTAAAAAAGACTATCGGTGTCTTTTTGAATAAATTAATTACGTTCATATGTTTCACTAGAATTAAATCATTATGAAAAGGCAATTGCCTATCATAAAACACACATGTAAACTTGGCTTCAATTTTTTAACAAATCAAGGTGACTATGAGTAGATCAAAATCAGGTATTATATCATTTTCTATTATTTCACTAATCCTATTGGTTTTCGGAATGGATTTTTATAACGGTATTTGGTCCTTTCCTTCGTTTTCGCCGATTCCACTGATGATTATTGCTCTGGTGGGAACAGGTATATTCGTAACCCTTAAACTGGGATTTCCTCAATTAAGATATTTAAAGCACGGTATTAACGTAACCCGTGGCACATATGATAATCCTGAAGATGAAGGGGATCTTAATCATTTCCGAGCTTTAACAACTGCATTATCTGCAACGGTTGGAATTGGAAATATTGCCGGTGTCGCTACTGCTTTGTACTACGGAGGACCTGGCGCATTATTTTGGATGTGGGTCACTGCTTTTTTTGGAACCACATTAAAATTTGCCGAATGCACTCTGGCATTGAAATATCGTGAAATCGGAAGTGATGGTACCACTGCAGGCGGCCCTATGTACACCATTGAGTCAGGAATGGGACAAAAATGGCGATGGTTGGCAGTTTCCTTTGCTTCTTTTGGTGTCATATGCTCTTTTGCTACCGGAAATGCAATCCAAGCATTTACAGTCTCTGATCAGGTTTATTCCGAAGTTGTCCAGGTATTGGGACCTGCACATTTCCTGACTATAAAACATTTGATCTGGGCTGGATTTGAAGTCTCCGTTCAGCAGGTAATCAATGGTGTCCTATTGGTCGGTATCATCGGTATGGTGATCATTGGTGGAATTAAACGGATCGGAAAAGTAACCGGCTATTTAGCTCCTTTCATGGCTATTATTTATGTCCTGGCTGCTTCCCTGATCTTAATAGTGAATTTCGATAAAATTGGTCCCAGTATCGCCCTGATCTTTAAAATGGCATTTAACCCGCCGGCCACTATCGCCGGAGCCGGTGGTGGAATTCTACTCACAATGCTCTGGGGAATTAAGCGTGGGTTATACTCCAACGAAGCAGGCCAGGGAAGTGCGGCCATTGCTCATTCCACTGCTAAGACAAAGTACCCCATTAGAGAGGGTTCAGTCGCTATGCTGGGCCCATTTATTGATACAATTATTATTTGTACATTAACTGGATTAGTTATTATTACTACTGGTGCCTGGGAACATACACAATTCTATATGAATATTACCGACCCTGCTTCTCCTCATGTGAAGGATATTCTTTCTGTCGGACTATTTAACAGTAGTTTGCTTACATCATTTGCTTTTAAGGAAGGATTAAGTTTTCTGTTCAGTTATGGAGATAAAATAGTAACTATTTCTGTTTTACTTTTTGCCATCTCCACTGCCATCAGTTGGTCATTTTACGGGGATCGTTCAACCTTCTATCTCTTCGGAAAAAAGGCGATTCTTCCTTATAAATGGATTTTTCTCCTTTTTGTTTTTATTGGCGCAATTGCCGAATTGGAAGCTATATGGGCTTTTGGAGATGCTGCTTTGGGTTTTATGACATTTCCCAACCTGATCTCCATAATTTTTCTGTCCACGGTATTGAAAAAAATGACTAAGAAATATTTTTCAAAAGAATATAATCAAACCTGATTCATGGATATAAACCATATCATGGATATGGCTGTGAAAGCTGGTAAATCTGCTGCTGAAATCATACAGTCTGCAACGAATCGACCTAAGTCAACTGACTTTAAAAGCCTGACTGACCTTGTAACCCAAACTGACAGAGATTCAGATCGGTTAATTTGCCAGTTGATTAATGATACATTTCCAGATCACGGAATCCTTGCGGAAGAATCCGGAATTTTCCAACCGGAATCAGACATTCAATGGATCATTGATCCCTTGGATGGCACTACTAATTTTGTCCATAACTATCCAGCATTTGCCGTTTCTATCGGTGTACACATCAGACATATACCTATGGTTGCCTGCATCGTTGAACTCCCGGCTAACCTTATTTACACTGCTGTAAAAGGACGGGGTGCATTTTGTGATGATTTACCCATTACCGTATCTGACGTCAATAAATTGGAAAAATCCCTGCTTGTGACAGGTTTTGGATACCACCATAATGCACTATGGAAGAAAAACATGGATTTATTCAGTCGATTAACAGATTTAACTCAAGGAGTTCGGCGTTTAGGAGCTGCGGCAGTGGACCTATGCCACGTCGCCTGTGGAAAAGTGGATGGCTTCTGGGAATTTGAACTCCATCCCTGGGATACAGCTGCAGGTATTTTACTGGTGGAAGAAGCAGGTGGAATCGTTACAAAGATGGATGGTTCTCCCTATTCCATTTTTGATAATGAATTGTTGGCTTCCAATGCACTGCTTCACGAGGAAATGAATACCGCTCTCAATTTCTGATTATTTCAAATACGGGTTTATTATTTTTATACTCTTACTCACTCAGGCTTTTTACCCGTCTTTCAACTCCAAATCTTTTCGTGGAATATTCACAACATCGTTAAATGTTAATCGATTATCTTCTACTACTCTACCTATCGTCGTAGCGGGAATACCAATGGTCATACATATCCGCTCAAATTCCATTAAATCCCTTTCACCGATTGAAACCACCACCAGACCCTGGGTTTCACCAAAGAGTATTTCATCTTGCCTCAATTTTCTCGATAAATGGATTCTGGCGCCCAATCCATCCCCTGATCGCTGAACAGATTTAGCGATTGCTGTAACTAACCCGCCGTTAGAAACAGGGCTAGCTGATTTTATTAATCCGGTTTGAATTCCCTGTAGTATTACTTCCTGGACCCTGGTTTCCATCCCTAAATCAATCGCTGGAACAGCAGAATTGTAGATTTTCAGAATATGTTTTTCATATATTGAACCATTCAATTCGCCCCGATGACTGCCCAGCATGGTGATGAAATCATTTTCTTCCTGAAAAGATTCATCTATTTCATTAAAACGTTTCACCTTTTCACCTATTAAGCATATTTCTAAATCTGCTTTTTTATTGTCAGAAGTTATCAGTGGATTAATTAATTCAATGCCAAATATTTGACAGGCTTCCATGGCCCCCATATACATTTCCTGTATGAGCCACAACTGATCATTTTTACATAAATCTTCACCATGCATAACCATCGTCATTCCCAATGGCTTATATCCTTTACAAACGAGCTGTCTTGCTGCATTAGAAATGAGGAGACGGCTTCCGGAATAAATATTGTTATTCAGAAAATGACGGTTATCAGGAATGGTGGTTGCCATTTCCTGATTCTCTCCAAAAAATGCGATGGTATCCATAGAATATTTTTCAGGCTTCAAAGAATGTATTTTAATTCTGTTTATTTCATTCCAAATGGTTAGCACGTGAGCGGAATAATTTTTTAATTCTCGAGTTAAATTTTCTACAGCCATCGATTGGCCGATTCCCACGACAGGAGTTAATGATTTAATAGTCGTTTCGGATGGATAAAATGAAGATAATGGTAAATTGGCTTTCAATTGATTACTAACGGATAGACAAATAAACTGAGTGGTTTTTATTTGTCCGATTGTTCGTGAAATTAAATCATATTCTTCGCAGACCTTTGTCATTTTGGATTCAGATTCCGGATGAACAGCACAGAGAATTCCATGTATTTTTATTTCAGATAAAATACTGATATCATTAACGCTATCCATAGTGAGCTCAAGTCCATATTTATGATCTAAAATATTTAAAATTACATTCCCTAAAGATGCAGGGTAAACCATATGTATCTGAATATTTCCCAAGGCCATCATGGTCTGGCAACACTGTTGAAAATGAGCACCATCCTGAATAAATATCAATGTTTCATTTCCTTGAACTTCTTGAACCTGATTGTTAACATTATGTCCGATTCCAATAGATATTTTTGAAAGACTGCTCTGGTATTTTATGGCCGGTTTAATTCCAAAAGCGTGCTGCGTATGGCTTGAAGTTCCGGGTGTTAAGGAATGATGGCTCTCGCTTCCTATTATCAGGGTTCCGGAACTTGTTTCCAAAAGAGGTGACGGATGATGATTAATGATATTCTTTAATTCAGGAATTGGATGATTGAGATATCGCGAATAGCGAAAATATTTAATAAGAATAAATTCAATTTCTGAAGGCTGCCGACCCAGATAGGATGTGACATCTTCTCGGGTTAATTCAAAATGATCGTATTTTTTCAGCACGGTGTTATCTCCTGTCTTTGTTTCTTATACGCAAACAGGTTCCATTGACTTATTACACCCATTCTGCACTTTTGTAAAATTGGCAAAAAAATATGGCTGATATAAAAACTTAATGCCTTATCTAATATCAGAAAAGTTCTCTTCCAGAACGGACCGGATTATCTCCCACCGATGTCCCCTTCTCTGTAAATACTTAATGACTTTGTTTTTTTCTTTCAAGGGCAGTTTTGTCCCGGGTTCTATGTTTCGTTTCACCAATAATCTTTCAATCAGTTCCTCTTCTGGGTTTTCTAAATAGGCGGCTTGCAAAAGTTTTTCAATCAAATCACTATCCAGGTGGTGAGGGATTAATTCCCGGCATAAAGCCACCGGACCCAAATATCTGGAATGGATTTTATCATTTATAAAAGCAGTTGCAAATATTTCATCATTAATGAATTTTTTCTCTTTTAATTGTTGAATCACCAGATTAATGGTTTCAACCTCGAACCCTTTTTCTTTCAACCGTCTTTTTATTTCCGCCTGACTTCTGAACCGATAATTCAACAGGGTTAGTGCTGCATGCATCGCCTGACTGATTTTTCCCTTTTGCTCTAAGTGTTGCAACAATACTTCATCCACCTCGTCCCCCACTTTGAGTCCAGTAGAAAGAAAAGCGTCTTCGGAAATTCCAAAGACGCTTTCATTATCAAAAGTCAACATGCGCATAGGATTCTTGTGCCCTACACGCTTAATGGATAAGATTCTAGGCAGTTTCTTTTTCCTCGTTTTCCACGCCAATGAATGCTTTCACATCGGCAACTACTTTCTCCATGACATCGTTATGTTCTTTCAAAAATGTTTTTGCATTTTCTTTACCCTGTCCAATTTTTTGATCGTCGTATGCATACCAAGCTCCTGTCTTCTGGATAATATCTCCTTCTACCGCTAAATCGATAATATCCCCTTCATAGGAGATACCTTCACCGAACATAATATCAAATTCAGTCGATTTAAATGGGGGAGCCACTTTATTCTTCACAACCTTCACCCTGACTCGAGAGCCCACAAAATTTGTACCTTCTTTTAAAGAAGTCACGCGACGAATTTCCAATCTTAACGACGAATAAAATTTGAGTGCCCGTCCTCCCGGAGTGGTTTCCGGATTCCCAAACATAACGCCGATTTTTTCCCGAATCTGATTCACAAAAATAACGGAAGTATTTGTCTTTTTTACGGTACCGGTAATTTTTCTGAGAGCCTGAGACATTAATCGAGCATGGAGACC
This sequence comes from uncultured bacterium, assembly GCA_964466265.1. Lineage (GTDB taxonomy): Bacteria > Fidelibacterota > Marinisomatia > Marinisomatales > TCS55 > JADFRD01. The sequence continues at coordinate 29,476 of CAYXMX010000008.1, forward strand.
CATAAATGAGTCACCCATTTCCCCATCCAATTCAGATTTAGGAACCAATGCAGCTACCGAGTCAATAACAATTACATCTAATGAATTACTCCGGATTAAAGTGTCTACAATATCCAGTGCCTGTTCTCCGTAAGAAGGTTGAGACACAATCAACTCAGTCGTATTGACACCCAGTTTTTTCATGTATTCCGTGTCGAGAGCATGTTCCATATCAATATACGCTGCATATCCACCTGCCTTTTGTGCTTCGGCAACTATATGGAGTGCCAGAGTTGTTTTACCAGATGATTCTGGTCCAAAGAGCTCAATCACGCGGCCTTTGGGAATGCCCCCAATTCCTAAAGCGATATCCAGAGATAAACATCCAGTTGAAATGACATTATCCCTTAATTTGATGGAATTAGTTTCTAACTGTATAAATAATTCTTCACCGCGGTAATGTTTTTCAATTTGAGATTTGGCGAGTTCAAGGGCCTTGGCTTTTTTGTCGTCCATAAATACAACACTCCAATTGGGTTAATTAACTTAAATAATGCGTTCCTAAAATAGTATAAACTGAACCATTAAAAAAGAGTTCACTACTCATAATATGAATTTTATCTATTCTGAAATTAATATCAGGATATTCGTAATTCATCAATTCAGAAATATCCGGTGTGAATTTCTGCGGATATTTAATTCTCGATAAAGTAATATGTGGGATAAAATCGTTTTCTTCTTTTGGATATCCTAAAGGATGCAATGCTTCATTAATACTCAATACAAATTTCTGAAGTGGTTCTAACTCGCCTTGAACACCCAACCATAAGATTCTGGGTCGTTGTGGTTTTGGAAAACATCCCGTCCCTCGGATAGTTAAATCCATAACCGGTGTTATTTCAACAATGTTTTTTATTACGGAATTTATATTAGAGATATCATCCTCTGGCATATCGCCGATGAATTTAATCGTCAAATGAATATTTTCTTTTTTAATCCAACTTAACTTTACTTTTTTATTTTTAACCGTTGATTTTAAGTAGTTTCGAATTTTGAAAAGTTGATTTGGTACTGGCACCGAAATAAATGTACGTAGAAGTTTTTTATTCATTGATTAAACTATGTTAATAAAAATGATGATAATTGATTCAATTTCATTTTATAAGATCATTGTCCATCACCCCCAGTATTATCATATTTCCAAGTATCACAATCCTTCTCTTTGTATTAGGAGGATATGAGGTGGTGATATATTATTAATTATTTTTTTACTATTTTCCTTTAATTCAATTATTTCCATCTGACATTAAATACAACCTTATCATATTCAGCGCTGCTTGGCTACTTGCCTTTTTATTCAGGATTCTATCGTTAATAAACCGAAATTCTCTCACAAGTGTTTTGGAACCATTTGCGAGAGCAATATAAACCAGCCCGACAGGTTTTTCTTTTGTTCCTCCAGTCGGTCCGGCAATCCCTGTTACCGATACGCCCAAATTAGCATTGAGTACTGTTCTGACATTTTCAGCCATTTGTTCCGCGGTTTCTGGACTGACGGCTCCGACTGTGTCTAAAACTTTCTGTTTTACATGTAATATACTCTCTTTGACAGAATTGCTGTAAGAAACAATCCCTCCTACATAATAAGAAGAGCTTCCGGAAACATTCGTCAAACGATGTCCAATAAGACCTCCCGTGCAGGATTCCGCTGTGGCAATAGTTAAACGGTTTTTTATTAGTAATTTTCCCACTGTATCTTCCAATAAATCTTGATCAAAGCCGTAAATATATTTTCCTGCAACTTCCTGAATTCTATTAATCAACTCATCCATCACTGTTAGTTCACGACAGCTAATTCGAATATCTACACCGATAAATTGAGGTAAAAAGGCAATAGGAATATTTTCAGAATACTCAGTAACAATCATTTTCAATTTTTCAGCCAAGGCAGATTCCATGATGCCTGTGGTATGAATCGTGCGCACCAAAGTAAAATTATCTGAATTTTTCCGGATAAAGGGAAGAATCGTAGACTCCATCATCTTTTTCATTTCTCTTGGTACGCCTGGCAACGAAAAGATTTGTTTATCATTCAATTTAAAATGAAGACCCCTGGCAGAACCAATGGGATTATCAATGATACTTCCTCTTTGAGGTTTCAAAGCTTGGTTTCTATTCAGGTCAGGAAGTCTAATATTTCTCTGGGAGAGGCGGAATTTTAGATTTCTCCAGTATTCTTTGTCAAAGACTGGTGTATCATCAGCATATTCATAAAGTGTTTTTGCAGTAATATCATCATGGGTAGGTCCCAAACCTCCAGTAATAATTACGGCCTTGCATTTAGACGGAACAGTGGCCAGAGCCTGAAGAATATCCTCTTTTGTATCGCCGATGGTTTGATGCCAACTTAGAGTTCCACCAGCTTTTAGTATTTCTTGTCCAATCCACGACGCATTCGTATCAACCGTAAACCCACTTAACAATTCATTTCCAATAGTAATCAGTGCAATATTCATAGGTAAAGACGATATCCATTAATTATGAGACATGTAATAATACCTGCAGCAACATCGTCCATCATTACTCCCCACCCGCCAGGTAAGTGTTCTAATTGTTTAATGGGGGGCGGTTTAAAAATATCTAAAATACGAAATCCAATTAAGGCAGCAATTCCATACCCCAATGTGTGGGGTAATGCAATGAGCGCAAACCATTGCCCGGCGAGTTCATCTATGACGACCTCAGGTGGATCGGGTTTCCCTGACATCTCTATCGTGCTGTTGGATGAAACAATACCTAAAACAACTATAATTAGGGATAAACCGAATAATCCTACCGGAGAAATAGACCCCATAAAATAATACCAGACTAAAAAAGCAATTATGCTGCACCATGTACCCGGTGCAAACGGTAAATAACCTACTCTGAATACAGTTGAAATCCAGTTGTTAACAGTACTCATTATAAGTGGTCTAAGAAAGAAACTCTCTAATAGTTGTTCTGTTTTCATATAAATAGGTTATACCGGTGAAAACGGTAAAAACAGTCACTAACAGAGTCATATTGTAAATTAAATCATATTCTCTTATTAATGAATTAACATCCATAAACCAGCCAAAATGTAAAGCACGTAACCCCAAATAGAGCAGAATGGTGACAATAATTACAATCTGGAAAGTGGTCTTTGCTTTCGCAATTTTACTGGTCACCATGCTAAACCCTTTATTATTCATAACAACCCGAAGACCTGTCACGAACATATCTCTAAAGATTATCAATGCAACCATCCAATATGGAATCATACCAAGTACAGAAAAGGAAATTAATGCAGAAGAAACTAGAATTTTATCAGCCAGCGGATCGAGAAACCGCCCATGCTCGGTTACCTGATTGTGCTTTCTTGCATAATAACCATCAAAACCGTCTGTAATGGATGCAATGAGAAAAATAATCAATGCCCAGAGTTTGGCATACGGATAATCATAAAAAAGAAAAATAATAAAAAATGGTGTTAAAGCGATTCTGATTAAAGTCAAAATATTCGGAATATTAAGTTTCATAGTTTGACTCTTCCTTCAATGGCACGAATTAATGTTGCTTCATCTATATATTCCAAAGCTCCACCCACGGGTAACCCTCGGGCCAGTCTGCTGGATTTTATCCCCTTATCCTTTAATAACTTTCCGATATATAAAGCAGTAGCTTCCCCTTCTACACTTGGATTGGTAGCTAAAATAACTTCCATTCCATCATTAACCCTTTCTAATAATTGATCGATTTTTAAATCATCCGGACCAATTCCATCCAAAGGAGATAATACCCCCCCTAAAACGTGATACTTACCTCGATAACTGTTTGTCTTTTCAAAAGCGTAAATATCAGATGCTTCTTCAACTATGCAAATCAAATCATCTCTTCGCTTATAGTCTGTACAAATGCCGCAAGGATCTTCTTCAGTAATTCCACCACAAACAGAGCAGGATAATATGTTGGATTTTACATCCATAACAGCTTGGGCCAAGAACACTGCATTCTCATTACTCGATTTTAAGATAAAAAATGCCATCCGCTGGGCTGTTTTTTTCCCAATTCCCGGAAACCGGGAAAATGCATCGATTAATTTCTCAACAGTTGTTGGAATAAACCCCATTTACATCCCCGGTAAATTCAGTCCGCCAAGCATATTCCCGGTGACTGCGTTCATTCTATTTGTTGCCTCATCCTGGGCCTTATTTATTGCTTTCTTCATTGTAATCAAAATGATATCCTCCAAGATTTCTTTTTCTTCCGACATGGCTTCATCCGTTAATTTCACATCGATGATTTCTAACTTTCCATTCAGTCTGACAGTCATCATTCCAGCGGTGGATTCTTCAACGATAACGTCTTTTAATTCTTCTTGAACATGGGTCATTTTTGCTTGCATTGCCTGGGCCTGTTTCAACATTTTTCCCATATGGCCTTTATTGAACATAAAGTCTCCTTATCTTATGATTTCGCCATCAAATATTTCAAGAACACGATTCATTACAGGATCGCTATTTTCTTGGACATTTGACTCGTCAGTATTTTCTTGAATAACGGTAGTTTGAAGATGATTATTATTTATAATAAATGTAATTCTGATTGTTTGTTTAAATATTTCTTCAAAAATATTTTCAATTAACGATCTGTTCCTTTCCAGACGGTCAAAGCTAAAACGGGGCTGATCATAGACAGCCACATCCAACTTTTTTTGATTTAAATTTATGGGCAGAGTTTGTTCTAAAACCATGGCCACTGACGTCTTGATATTTGCAATTTGGGTAATTACTTTATGCCAGTTTGATTTGATATCTTCAAGGTTTAATCGTGAGTTCTCTGTTTCAACCGGCTTATCCTGATCAACAGTCTTTTTCTCACTAATTTTTAATGACTCCTTCGTGGATGATGTTTCAATCTTTTTAGTAATAATTCTTTTTTCTCCAGACTCATTAGGTTTATCTACTAAAATTTTTGTTTGCACCTTCGTTTTATCAGGAATTTTATACTGTACCGATGTTTCTTTACTTTCTACTAAGTAATTTGATAGAATTTCTTCAATGATCACAGATTTTTCCATTTCCAACATTTTCAATATATTCATTTCAAAAAGAATTTGCGGTTGAGCAGCTCTTCGAATTTCCGGCTCAATCTTACTGAAAATTTGTGATATCCTGATCAAGTCCCGTCGATTCCATTCTATCGCTTCCAATCGATATCGTTCTTTTAAATCAGGGTTCATCTCCAGTGATGATTCTGCCCCCTTCACTGTACTGATTAATACATTTCTCAAATGTTCATTAAAACCACTAACAATATCTTCCAATGGCGTTCCATGTGAGCGTAGGTTATTAAGAATTTCAACCAAAAGTTGACCATTTTTCTCCCGTATTGCAGTCGTAAGATTGAAAAATAAATCATACGGAATTAACCCAAGTATTGTTGATATTTCATCAAATACAATACGATTACCGGCAAAGGAAATGACTTGATCCAAGATACTTAAGGCATCCCTCATGCTCCCATCTGCTTTTCTACTGATCGCAGAAATCGATTCCTCATCATAGACTACTTGTTCTGTATTTAAAATAACTTTCATCCGGTCAGCAATAATTTTTGAACTGATTCGATTAAAATCAAATCGTTGACACCTGGAAATAATGGTTGCAGGCATTTTATGTATATCAGTCGTACACATGATAAATTTTCCATGAGCAGGTGGTTCTTCCAAGGTTCTTAATAGAGCATTAAATGCTTGATTTGTTAACATATGAACTTCATCAATTATGTACACTTTAAACTGGGCATTCATCGGAGGAAATTTGATATTTTCCCTCAGGTTTCTCATTTCATCAATTCCCCGGTTGGATGCACCATCAATTTCTAGAACATCCATACTTCGACTATCCGTAATCTCCAGACAATGATTGCAATGATTGCAAGGTTCATTATTCAGGGGATTTTGACAATTCATTCTTTTAGCCATGAGCCTCGCCATGGTGGTTTTGCCGACCCCCCTGGGACCTGTAAAAATATATCCTTGAGCAATACGCTCTTTATTGAACGCATTTCTCAACGTTTGAGTCACATGGTCTTGTCCGATTACATCGTCGAATGTTTGCGGACGCCATTTAAGTGATAGTACTTGATATGTCATATTATTCTTTTGTATTGGTCGTGCACCATAGCTTGACACATCTGGTAATCACTTCAAACCAGCAGTTAACTCCATTTCAGTGATCCATCGGCACATGAATACAATACCTACCGCTGCTTCCTTCCGGACCTGACGGGGTTTGGCAGGTATCCATTGCGATGGGTTAAAACTTCAACATCACTTACTGATAATCAGTCATTCAGCGTGAGCCGCACTATGGCACTTGACCCTGCTCTAGCGGGTTGCAGGTTACAGGGCACCGCTACCTCCCCATCTAGCACGACCAAATTGTCAAAAAAGTGGTAATTCCTTTTATTTCTTAACAGTGGAGCCGAGGAGGATCGAACTCCTGACCTCAGCATTGCGAACGCTGCGCTCTCCCAACTGAGCTACGGCCCCATTTCTTTCTATTATGGGAAAATGATTCATTCTGGTTCGTCAGGACTCCACAGTCATAAAGACTTCAATATTCAAACCTTTTCATCCCAATTAGGACAAAGAGTAATAAAATCTTTATTATCAGACTTTAAATTTAACGGTGGATGATGAAATCAGGCAATCTTACAATCAAAAATTCAAAAAAGAATTATTTATAAATTAAAATGGCTCATTTTCCTTTTTTAAAGAATCCTAACTTTTTCTTTGTTTGTTTTCCATCTTTTTCAGATTCTTTATCTGATGGTTTTATTGATGAGGATTTTTTAGATTTTTCTTTTATCTCGAGTCGCTTTTCCCAAGCACTTATTTCTCCAGGATCCTCTTCCTCAATAACAGTCTCTTGAACGGCGGGTTTTTCATCATTCCGATGTTCCCAGAGTTCCTTCAGTTTTTTCCGTCGTTCTTCCGAATTGGTTTTCAACTCTTCGATCATTTCAGCAATCTCATCATGGAATTCATTGACTGTTTTTTCTAAACGGAGTGATAACTCCTGCTGCAAGGGTACTCCATGACCAGGATCCACAACCTTCAATAAGTTTTCTACATGATCATTTAATAGTTGTTCTTCAGGTGATAAGGTTACCTGTTCTACTTCTTTAGCCATAATAGCCTCCTTTTTACTATCGTAATCTATCCATTTCTTCCGGTGTCAGGGCAAAAAATGTTTTTGGGGAACTTAAAATATTAAATGTATTAAATACTTCAATTCCCGCGAGAGTCCCTACTGCTGCACCGAGAAATCGATTGTGCCAAATTTGATCGATATTGGGTCTTGTTTGTCTATTCCATATTTCTGCTAAAAATAACCCTCCCAAGGCAGAAAATCCAAATAATGGATATTTCCACTCGCTCCTGTATTTAAATGATTTACGATAAGAAATTGATTCCATATCCCAAATGGGTATTATTTCAGCTGATACAACTGTTTGAATTAACAGTTTTTTATCTTCATAGGATTTTAGTGTTCCTTTAATTCTTCTCCCACTTCGATGCTTAATGATAACAAATTGATTTTTTGGAATACTGCTCAATATATCATTGGTGACTAAGTATGCTAAATTTTCTTGAACCATTCTTCTATCTTTAGCGGTTATTTCTGGTTGAATGTCTACTTGTGCTTTCATGTTTAGAAATTCTTTCATTGAATATTTCCGTTTAGACGTTTTCTGGCGAGAATATTCTACATAAGTAATTTTTACAATGACCGTGTGTAAAGACACTTCGTAGAATTGGGCACTCTTGAATCCTTCAATATTATAAACATGGTAAAATAGATTTTCTTCAGCATCCAAGACTGTTCCAACTTTTTGGCTCAGCGGTATAATTTCACCATTCTGAGCGATAGAACAGCTAACTAGAAGAAATATGAAAAAGAATCTAAAGCGATTCAATAATGCTAAGTATTTCACCTTCACCGGGGAAATGACCCAAACTTATTTTTGAATAAATTAATTGATCATTTATTTTAATTTCAAAAACGCCACCACTAGATGGAATCAGTGTCAGCTCAGAAATATTGGTTCCAAGTTTTTCCAACAATTCACTGGCCAAACTGGCCGCCCTTGGTAAATAATTTCAGACGTTACAATATTCAATACTAATTTTCATCTATAACCCTTTGAATTGTTTAATCCAAAAAACGGCAAAAACAATCAGAACCGTAGCTAACCCAATGAGAGCCAGTGCGGCAATTTTAAATGTACGTGCATTGGCATCATATCGATAAACTGTTTTGTTCCCATCGTTAATGGTTACTTTTCCCATTAAAAATTGAAAGCAGTCTCGATCGTAGTTTGTTTGACAGGTTCTAATGAACCAGTGCCGGTGCCGTCATCTCTGTAAAACTGGCTAAAGTCCCAAACTAAACTGACTCCTTTACTAACTTCATATCCTAGTCTATACCCTAACACTGTATTTACAGATGGGTTAGCAAAATCGAAGGGATTCCGATCGTTATTTCTTTGATAATAAGCTGTTGCGACACTCAACTTCGGAATTTTATCAGGATTCACGTTCAGACCGGCAATAAAACTTCTGACTGTATTATTATTTGATGACATATTTGCATACGATCCGCTCAAACTGGCAAAACCAAAAACGTCAGCACTCATGGCACCAAAATAACCGCTCAGGTCTTCATTCATAGTCGAATCAGCAAATAGGATCATATCTTTCGTATTTAATTGCGCAACATCATTTACATAGATGGGCGTAACTCTGGCAATATCATAGGATTGATCAAAAAACTGAGGAACGTAATACCCTCTTTTTAATCTGTATTCAACATTAATATTTAAGAATTTAAATAAACTGATTCTGATACCAGGGATAGAAAAGCCACTTCCGGATTTTGAATCTCTATAAAATTCGCTATCCTTTTTGCCCCCTTCAGGAAAATTCAGAAAGTTGAATTCGGAATATACATCCAGTTTAATAATTTTATTTTTAAACAATGGATAACCCACATCAAATGCATAGGCAATCACTGATGCTTTATTATTTTCTATACTGAAGGGAGTCCCTTTCAAAGAAGATAAGTCACTATCAATCAGATCATAAATATTATCGCCATCTGCATCTATATCCCACAGCGTTGAATCCAATCCATTGTGGGGATCGGGAATTCCGTCACCATCCGAGTCATTCCATAATGATTTATTATCAGGAAAATCATCAAAAATATTTGGATAACTATCACCATCATCATCTTTTAGTCCACTAAATTGATTTACATCTGTTACAAAATTAGCACCAATAGTCAGTGGAAATGTCTTTGAGACTTTATAAGATCCTCTTACACCTAAAAGTGTACCGCCACGGGAGAAGTCCTTGAGATTGGACATAAATAGTTCAGCGCTATATTTTCCCTTATTCATGCCAGTATTGATACCCAATTGCCTGACAGTGGGAAATTCCATCATATTCGAGTAACCCATTAACAATCCGCCATAGCCCAAAGTGACATTTTCTAATGAACCCAGTTTAATCCAGAAGGGGTCTTGTTTTTGTCCCCAGCGCAAATAGAGAATTTTATCAAGTAGAACAGATGGATTATTTTTAATATCCCATTCATTCGGTCTCACATTCCCTTCATTGTCAATATAAAGAACAAGATCAAGACCAATGCCGAATTTCCCAAAACTGAATTCAGGCCGCAGAGCAAATTGATTGTATAAAACTCCATCGATAGTTACTGACCCGATGCCAAGACCCATCCCAAATGGTTCACCGCCTTCAGGTGCGGGTGGTTCCTCCTGTGGTGGCTCTATCGGCTCTGGTTGCGGTTCCGGTTGAGTTTGTGATGGTTCAGCCGATTCTTCTGGTTGTTGAATATCTTCTGTTTCGGTTTCTTCCGGTTCAGCTTCCTCTTCTATTGTTCCTTCCTCTCCTGTTGTCACGTCGGGAGCCGGATCAGTTGGATAATCATTGGGATTGAATGGTTGTTGAGCCAATGTTCCCAACGCATTGGAAATTGCTTGTTGACCTGCCGGAACAGAAACCGTCTCTCCACTGACTGTATTGTAAACATCAAATAAACCTTCATTACAGAAAAACTGATCGACACCGGAGGGATCAGATACGACGGCAAATTCTGTTCCTTTAACGGAGGCAACTGATACAGGAGTTTCAACCTGAAATGTTTTATCTCTCTGTTTGGTGACCTTATTTAAAATAGTACCATGTTCTAAATCTAACGTCCGTGTTGTGGGTGTATCAATAAATTGAAATTCAGTATTCTCACGAATTTTTACGATAGATTTATCATCGATGAATATAACCACCGCGAATCCGGTTTCACCAATGCGAATGGCATCTCCGTTATTGATTCCCCTACCGGCTTTTACGCCAGCAGAGAATGTGGTTTCTCCCAATCCCCTCAATGATACATCCCCATTGGATTTCATCACTCGGGCAATGGCATCACCTAATACAAAGTTCATTAAAATAATAATTGAAATAATGATTATGGATAAAATGCGTTTCATGTCATTTCCTATAATATTGCTATTTAAATGGATTGAAATTTACCCCATATGTCTCATTCGTCAAGTGATCTAGTTATCATCGTTTACATTTAAATATTGGTAAACCAACTCAATGATAGAATAAAATTCAACACCTGATTCGGTTGTCATAGTCATTTCACACATACGGCTGGTCGATACACCGATACTCTTATCAGGGATTTTTGGATAATTGTTCAAACAATTATTCCCCGCACTGGATGTTAACTCCGGGACCCATAATCCTTTGTCCCCAGCTGTTCCACAGCATTCCATTGGTTCTGGTAAAATAATTTCCTTGGCCATGATAGATAAAACTGATGCCATTATCTTCGCCTGATCCAATTTTTGGTTTGAACATGTAGGATGAATTAATATACTGTTATTCATCGGTTCATATTGTTCTAATATCGCCCGTTTTTCATAAAGTAATTCTATAAAGTCAATAAAGATTATTTTATTTAATTTCGTATTATTTTTCACATTTTTTATCTGGTACATACACGGGGACATATCCATTAATACCGGGATTTGTCCATGTTTAGTTAATGTATATAATTCATCAGCTGTTTTCTGAATCATTAACTTGGCAGCATTTGAATACCCCTTAGATGCAAATGGCATACTGCAGCATAAGGAATGAATTGAGTCAGGAATAATCAATTTTACGCCCAATATTGGTGCGATTTCCATCATCATGCTAATCAACGATTTCTTTGACATCACTCCAAAGGTACGCTGGACACAGGAAGGGAAGTAAATCATTTCAATTCCCTCACCGGATGAAAATATTGTGAAATCAGGAGATGAAGACAGGTGAATATTCCATTCTGGTATATTTAACCTCATCCGACGCAAACCTTTTGTTATTTTTATCATATTCGATGAACCAATAACGGTCCCTATTTTTAACCCAACCCTGAATAATTTTTGTAGAAAAGAAAAATTTCTTACTAATATGTTAGAAACATATTCTCCCACTAAAGATGTAGAATTATTTCGATTTGTTTTTATTAATTTGCCTGTATCTATTTTGACTGGACATTTTATGGCACATAGTCCATCGGTAGCACAAGTCATATTTCCATCATAATCAAAATCTTTTTTAAGTTCCTTTAATTCTTTTGAAGATAATTTCAAATAAACCATATCCCGGCTAACCGCTATTCTTTGACGTGGAGTTAGGGTTAAATTTCTTGAAGGACATATCGATTCACAAAAGCCGCATTCTACACATAAATCAACATCATCTGAAACCAAGGGCATTTGTTTTAGGTTTTTCAGATGGCTGCGTTTTCCCTTATCTAATAATACTCCTGGGTTTAAAATCATGTTTGGATCAGCTAATGACTTTATTTTCCACATAATATCATAAAGTTCACTTCCCCATTCTGTTTTAACAAAAGGAGTCATATTTCTTCCTGTTCCATGTTCAGCTTTTAAAGAACCGTTAAATTTGTCCACTGTCATTGAAACCAAATCTTCGATCATACCATCAAATTGTTTTATTCCTTTTGGGTTGTTTAGATCAATGGATGCCACGAAGTGTAAATTTCCATCTTTTGCATGGCCAAACACTACTGCATCGTCATAATTCCACGATTTAAAGATATGGTGTAACTCTTTAACCGCATGGGGTAAATCATTCATTCGAACACAAATATCTTCTGTAATCACACTTTTTCCTGCTATTCTCAGAGCACCAACTGTCGGGTACAATCCTTTTCGAACTTTCCAAAGATTCTCGCGAAAGTTGGAATCCATCGTAAATGGGTTAATAAATTTTCCACCTAACTTTCCTAATTCTCCAGAAGCACTATTAACCAGTGTATTCAATAGTTTATCATCGCCACTTTCAAATTCACAAAGGAGTCCAGCTTGATTAATTATTAATTTTTTGGCATTAAATGGAGGCGTATCTAAGTACTTCACGGTTGTGAGTGAAGCATAATCCATTAATTCCAGAGCACTGGCACCCCGATCGGATAAGACAGGGATTGATGAACAAGCTTGCTCAATAGTATCAAAAAGAATCAGTCCGGTTGCTTGAAATGGTGGATTTTTAACTGTATTCAAAACTACAGAAGAAATAAATGCCAAAGTGCCTTCTGAACCAATCAATAAGTGTGCGAAAATATCCAATGGATGGTCATAGTCTAAAAATGAATTGATAGAATATCCGACCGTATTTTTTATTTGGTATTTATGCTGAATTCTTCTTGTTAATTCATTACTTTGTCGAATCTGATCACGGCATTCTTCTATCCCACTGACTAAATGATCCTCTTCAGAAATAAACCGATGATAATCATCTGGAATTGATGTATCATAGGTTTTACCGTTTGCAGTAATAAACCGAACGGAATTCATAGTATGATAAGCATTATTTTTTACACCGCAGACCATTCCTGATGCATTATTTGCCAGGATACCTCCAATCATACATGAATTAATCGATGCAGGATCGGGTCCAATTTTTCGATGAAAAGGTGATAAATATCTATTGGCATAACCTCCAATAATCCCCGGTTCCAATCGAATGGATTGTCCGTTATCTAATATATCCCATTTTTTCCAATCACGAATCGTTTCAGCGACGATACCTTCTCCAACCGATTGCCCTGATAAGGAAGTTCCGGCGGCTCTGAAAGTAATGGGTACCGACGTATCGTTGCTGTATTTTAGCAGAGTAATGATTTCCTGTTCATTTGAGGGTCGAACAACGCCTTTGGGAACCATCCGATATAAACTGGCATCATGGGCATATGCCAGCCGATCAATAAGACGTGTATGAATTATATCTTTTGGTAAAAACCGGTCTAAATCAGTCAACATTCCAACAACGGTCACGAATGATTTGAGGGACTTCAATTGTTTGTTGAGTTATATAATCAAAACAAATCATTTTAAATAACCCGGTAAATGAAGGATATTGTTCATCCAATTGGAAAATGCCCCCTAAAAATTCAAAACTTTTTTTCCCAACTGATTCGATCCGATGGCAAGTTACAAGCCTTGCAGGATGATGTATTTGAGAGATATAGTCTATCATCATACCACCTAAGATTAAAGACGGATTTTGGTTTGCTCGAATAGGACCAAAACCCAAAGATGAATAATATTCGACCCTCGCTGTTTCCATATAAGTAAGGTAATTCACATGATTCAAGTGACCAAGCGCGTCCATATCCCCCCAACGAGTTTCAATCATAAGTTCGTGGTCAAAATCACCGCGTTGCAATTGTCTGAATTCCTTCATACTGTGACCAATAATTTACTAAAATTACTGATCTATTTACTACGGTTGCAAAATAATACTCATCCAAAAATTATTATCTGCTCAACAGCCCAACGAATAATATGTCCAGTTGGATTGAAATGAATAATTACCAAATAGTCCGAACATTTACTGGCAAGTCAACCGAAGATACAAATAGTACGCAGGTTGGCGGAGAGAGAGGGATTCGAACCCCCGATGGTCGATGACCATACTGCATTTCGAGTGCAGCGCATTCAGCCAAACTCTGCCATCTCTCCAATTTTTACATTTATAATGCTAATAATTCTCTGTATTAATACTAGGGTTTACGTTTGTCCTTAAAAAATGTTTGGATTAATTCAAGGCATTGACTTTCAAGAATACCTCCTTTTACAGATATATTCCGACCTAATCTGGGGTCACCACATAACTGATACAATGAACCACAACATCCTCTTTCTTCATCATAGCAACCAAAAACAACCATTTTTACCCTGGACATCACAATGGCCCCTGCACACATTGGGCAGGGTTCTTTAGTCACATATAAACTGCAATCATCCAAACGCCAATTATTCTGGGTATTAGCCGCTGCAGTGATGGCTAATATTTCAGCATGAGCTGTTGGATCGTTTAATAACTCGCGCTGATTATGGCCCTTACCAATGATTTGGTTATCTTTGATCATAACAGCACCTATTGGGACTTCACCATGCTGATAGGCTTTCTGAGCTTGAACGAATGCATGATGCATCCATTTTTGGAAATCGTGACCAGACTTCACAATGAGTTATTTTATTGTTCGGAGAGAACGGATTGAAGTGAATCAATCCAGACAGCCAATTCTGCCCTACCAGCAATCGTATTAATATTCGAGTTCAGCGTTGTGCTACTTTTCAGTCCAGAAAGAACTTGATTTGAACGCTCTAAACTTTTATTGAAGTCACCAGTAGCAAAATTAGATGCAGCTAATGTAATTAGGACATCTAAGCTATTAATGATATTGTTGCTATTGAGATTTTTATGAGAAAAGACCCATGGATTTAAAGACAATCCATCGGTTGGGTTTAGACCAGATATAAGACTATCTCCCCATAAAATAGACATAGAGTCTAACCCTTTGGCATTGTTTGCAAAACATAATCCTGCCCAGATTTCATATCTGATATTAGTTGTATCAAATAGCCCTGGAGAAAACTTTAGTCCTTCCTGAAAATAATAAATGCTACTATCTAATTCTGTCAATTTCCCGAAGGTCCAACCTAACCCATTATATCCATCCATATAGGTCGTATCTTGATTGATAGAGGATAGAAACCATTTTTTACTATTATCATAGTCTGTCCTGGTGGATGAGTTCTCAAACAATAGCCATCCATACTCAGATTTATCTTCTTCGGTTGCTTCGTATTGCTTTCTGCACGATACAGTAAGAATCAAAAATCCCATTAGGAGTATCAAGAGTTCGTTTTTCATTCTATTCATCGGATTAGCATCATTTTTTTCGTATGAATTTTACCCTGATTATTCAACATTCTGATAAAATAAATACCGCTTGATACAGGGACGCCATGTTGATCTCTCCCATCCCATTTAACCGTGTACCTGCCAATATCTTTAAAATCATTCACAAGAGTGGAAACATGTTGTCCCAATAAATTATAAACAGACACATTAATTTTTTGCCGAGGCCCTTCATTAAATCCCACATCATAAATAATATTTGTCACCGGATTAAATGGATTTGGATAATTTTGATGGAGGTTTGTTTCTCCAGGAATAATTATCGTCTTGGGTCCCAGCCTAAAATATCCCATACCATCTGTATAGGCGAAAATGCGTCCATATTCTGTAATGGAGGGTAATTCCGTCCATTCAACTCCATTCCGCTGGTAAATGGCTAAATGTTCACTGACTGATGAGAAAGAAACTTCGACCGGGAGTTCAAAATGGGTTTCCTCCTTACCCATTTTATATGGCGCTCGGTCATGAAAACGCTCGTTAAACATCGTTGAATCTACTATAAGCAATCCCTGGTCAAATGGAACGGATCCGCTTGAACCGAATACTCTGAAATTCCCGTCCGGACTGAACCCCGTCCAATCATCATAGGCTTTTGCCTGAGCCATAAACACGGATCTGGTTATAGTCGTGTCACCCACAACACCCCATGCTCTTGAATAAAATGAATATGTCCCTGTATTTTCAAATGAATAATGTCCGACATAGGTATAGGCAGCCACTGTATCCAAAGTGATTCGTTGTCCCTGGACAGTTAAGAATAGACTATCCGTTTTAGAGACTGTATCGGTAATAACTACTTCAAAAAAATTGGTAAAAGCATTATTTTGTATCACTTCGAGGGAAAGATTTGGCCGGGGAACACGGATAATATCAATCACAAACTTTCTACTTGCTCGTGCTCCTTCACCATCAATAACCGATACCTGTATGAGCGATGTATCTGACCATTCAATTTCCGGCGTAAATATAATTGTATCTCCAAATTCCACCATATTGTACTGTAATGAATCACCAACGATTGAAGCTCCGGAATTCGTCGAGTGTAGAGACATTTTGTCTTTGTAGGTTAAAGGAGTAACCCTAACGGTAAGACTGGTGTCATCCACATCAGTTGCATAATCTGCAAAATCCATCTTCATAAATTGATTTTCAGTTACTTCAAATCTGGGAATCAGGCTAATCACAGGGGGATCATTCTCCGGATTAATCGTTAATAGAATCGTATCCTGAGATGTGGCTCCATCCGGATCACTCACAAAAAAGATAATTCGATGATTATCACCATAATAGTTACTGTCTACTTTGAATTCTGCCCACCAGACTCCATTGGTATCCGTCAAAGAGACTTGAATATAATTTGCCAATGAATTCTTATATCGGACATTTGATGAATTAACTGACCGGATTTCGTTTGATTTATCTTTCGTTTCTTTTAAAGGCTTCATCACTTTAGATCTTTGTTGAGGCCGGTATTGATCAGTCAATCTCTGCTTAACGATTTCCGGTGTTCCATCGCCAAAAAATAATGCCGCAGATGTTGGAAATCCCGGTTTTCTGCTGGTATCCAAGACAGCTGCCTGCCACGTCAACTGAGTACTGTCATTATCAACATCTTCCCCGAATATCGACAATTTAAATTTTGAAATTTCCGTCTGGTCTTCCAGCATCAATTGATTATCGTATCCATTAATAATCGTTACTCTCGGTGTATCATTCACTGCATTGACAAAAAAGGAATAGGAAATCGTATCAGAAAAATTCCAATTGTCCTGGATTATTACTTGAAATGTATATAATCCGGTATCTGACTGGGTTGGCGTCCAATCAATCACATTCTGACCTGATAAGAATACGGCCGGGGAGGCAGGAGTATGATTATATTGATGGGTGGTAGTCAATTCATAGGTGAACGAATCGCCATTTAATGTTGCCGTATCTGCGTCTGTAAATGCGATTGTTTGCGTGAATGGTATATCCTCAAAGGATTGAATGGTATCTATAATGGCTGAAATAACGGGTGCAGAGTTAATTCTTCTGACTGGATTTGAAGTAAGAATAGCAGAAATATTACCGGCCACATCAGTAGCTCTTACCTCAATGTTGTATATATGGTCGTGAGTTAAAGCCAAATTGGTATGAGATATAGTCTCCACTGTTCCAATGGCCGTCCAGGGTTGTAATTCGCCAACTAGTAAACTATTCGCATCGAAATGTTGGACTCTATATTCATAAAAACTTAATCCAGATCCCGGAACAGAAAGGTGAACAGAGTCAGAAAACGTAGACCAGCCGGCAGAAATAGAATCTGAAGAAATAACTGTATCCTGAGAGAAAAATACACCCGAAATGATTGAGCCTATATTGGGGGAAAACGGATCATATACTAATCGACTTAAACTCGTATCACCATAGGTAATATTCCCGACCCGATCGGTAATAGCTGCTCTGAAAATGAGCGTATCCCCTTGCAGCAAAGATACTCCGGGGACAAACAGTGATTCTATTTCTGCTTTAGTCCTGTAGAATGGCAAATTTGTTCCAGATCCAGTTAAGCTATCCTGAGTGGGAATTGTCGTCCAATTTGAGCCTCTGACAGTATTAAATATTTGAATATCCATTGTTCCCCCACCAAGAATCGTATTATCCGATACAGGCGATGGGACGGGTGCCAGTACTTCAATACTGTCTGTTGTACTATTATACCATCCTGTAATTTGATTCTGGCCTTGAGGAGTTACCGCTCCCGTTGAATAGGCCACCGGCGGAGTATTATCAATGGTAAAAACTTGATTATTGGTAAAAGTAGACACCAGATTTCCCGCCAAATCTTTCGCCGTTAAATCGACGGTCATTAGACCGTCATTTTTCGCACTGTCAGGAAGTATTATTCTGTATATCCATACTGAATCATTATTTGATGAACTAAAAGCAGTCATATTAACGAATGAATCGTCCGTTGAGTCTGCATATTGGATATTCAATACCGGAGGAACATCCGAATTGGCTTTCTCTGTGAACTGGGCAGTTACTTCAATGCTATCCAGATAATTACCTTCATTGCTCAATTGAGGCTGGGCCAAATTTTCATAACTGAAAGTAATGGCTGGTGGAGAATTATCGATAAACAACGTATCACTATTAGAAATATCAGTACTCCGTAGTGCATTTGTTGCTAAATCCGTTGCGGTAATCGACACAGAAGCAATACCATTATTTCCTTCACCCGACGGAATTGCTGCATCATAGGTCCAAATGGTTGAGTCGGCTCCTATGATCATATTTGTAGTTGATACATCATCGCCCACTCCGGCATAATCAACCGCTATCTGAGGACTTAAAAGGACATTTTCATCAAATTGTGCTGTGATCGTTACCACCGTATCCACACTGGCAATGTATTTACTGTAAGTTAATGAAGCTGTTGGAGCTGTTGTATCATAAAACACCGGCGTGGAGATAAAATCAGTAGACACATTCCCGGCTGAATCCGTTGCCGACCATGTAATGCTATAATTCGTTCCCACCACCAAATTCGTGGGTACATTGGTTAAAGTATAATCGGAAAATGTTGTGGCGGCATCCAACTCAGTTGCGGTGAGCACCGTAGAATGGGGAGAATTTGAATCAGTATTTCCACCTGTTCTTGTCCACGTTACAGTCCCTGAAAAGGACGTTTCACTCACTTTATACCCTACCAAAGTATGGTTTACATATTCACCACTGTCCGGAGATAACAGTGTAAAGGTTGGATGTGTATTATCTACCCTCATGAGTGATCGATTTGTTGTATTCAAATTGGTAAGAGAATTCCCTGCTAAATCTTCAGCTATAATTGAAACAGTTGC
>CAYXMX010000009.1:0-48399 GCA_964466265.1 uncultured bacterium
GTCTTATGAGGCGCTCTTTGTCTTCCCGGGTTCCGTGGGACATGTTTACCCTAAAGGCATTCACTCCCGCTTTAATCATTTGATTCAGTTTGGTGTGGCTCGAACAAGCCGGACCAACGGTTGCAATGATTTTTGTTTTATTGGATATCATTTTTTAAGTTTAGCAACATCGTCAGCACAGTGTCAATTCTATTAATTAATTGAGAATGGGATTGCCAGTTTGAAGGGATCTATTTTGGCATCAAAGAATTCACCGTTATCACGAACCATTTGGAACGTTCCGTGCATAACTCCAAATTCTGTAGAAAGAGGACAATAGCTTGTATAAATAAAGGATTCCCCTGATCTCAAAAGCGGTTTTTTTCCTACGACGCCCGGTCCTCGAATTTCTTCAATATTACCCTTTGAATCTGTTATATGCCAGTATCGACTCATCAGTTGAATATTTTCCATCGATTCGTTTCTGATTTCTATATGATAAGCAAAGAAGTAAATTGGTTTTGTCGGGTCAGATCTCTTTGGAACGTATTTAGGCGAAACAATGATCCTGATCCCGTTTGTAACTGCGTTTGACATAAATATCCTAAAGATAATATTGTTTTCTAATCATAACTTACCTAAAAGAATTTTTAAGGAATAAGTATGAATAAACTTTTATTTCAACTTGGATTACTTACTTGCCTCCTCGGGCAAAAATTAATCACAATTGATCGTTATGAAATTACTGCAAACGAGATTAGCGAACACATACGCTTTTTATCTTCCGACAGACTAAAAGGTCGATATCCTGGAACCCCGGGGTCTAAAACGGCTCTTCATTATATTGAGAAAAACTGGAAAAAAGTTGGAATTCTTCCAGGTGGGGATTGGGGATTCAAACAGACGTTTATTTTTTCCGATGATATTTCTATTTCTGGTTATAATCGGGTAAAAATCAACGAAACCAAAAAATCGTTTCGTATTGGTCGGGATTTCAATCCCCTGGGGTTTTCCGGAGTGGGTCAATATGACGGCCCTGTTGTTTTTTGCGGTTATGGATTTAATGTAACAGATAGTCTTTCATGGGATGATTACCGCTCAGTAGATGTGTCTGGTAAATGGGCACTTGTTTTTAGAGGCGGACCGGATGGTCGCGATCAGGATTCACAATATTCTGACTATATTCCCTTAAGGAAAAAATATCTGGCCGCACGGGATCACGGGGCAGTTGGAATTTTATTTGTTAATCGTTTTAATGATGAAAATCAGGATGACCTGATTCCTTTAACCTTTTCACGATCTTCCGGGGGCGAAAAAATAGCGGCACTTCATTTGTCTCAGTCCCTCTCAGAATTATTACTACCGGCAGGAGTTTCTCTGAATGATCTTCAAACAAAACTCGATAAGAATAAAGCATCTGTGTCCATGTTAACCCCGAATTCTTTATCAGTGAAAATAGGATTAAAAGAAAAGAAAATTAAAGGAGTGAATCTGGTGGGGAACATACCCGGAGATGGATCTACAGATGAGGTTCTTGTAATCGGCGCCCACCGAGACCATCTGGGGTATGGTGGGGAAAATAGCGGCTCATTGAGTCCCTACGAGTATGCCATTCACAACGGGGCAGATGACAATGCATCTGGAATCGCGGGATTATTAGAATTGGCTGAAAAATTTGCTGCTCGTTCCGAATCTCTCAAAAGAGGATTGCTTTTTGTTGCGTTCGACGGTGAGGAAAAAGGATTGCTTGGGTCAAAGTATTTTGTCGAACACCCAACAGCGAAAATGGAAAACATTGTTACTATGATTAATATGGATATGGTCGGACGGCTGAAAGAGACAACTCTATCCGTTGGGGGAACGGGAACTTCTCCCGGGTTTGAAATCATGTTAGATTCTTTGCAACTGAAACATGGATTGAAATTATCCTATAACCAGGGAGGATACGGACCCAGTGATCATAGTAGTTTTTACACCAAAAAAACACCCGTCCTGTTTTTCTTTACAGGTGCCCATGAAGACTACCACAAACCATCTGATGACTGGGAAAAAATTAATGCAGACGGGGAAAAACAAATTCTTGATCTTATCTATGATGTGATCACCGTATTATCTAATGAAAAGGAAAAACCTCCATTTACATCCGCCGGGTCGAAAGAACCGCCGTCCTCCAGACGAAAGTTTAAAGTTACCTTCGGGATTATACCTTCCTATACAGGGTCAGGGCCTGGTTTCGCCATTGATGGTGTCCGTCCTGATGGACCTGCAGATAGGGCGGGTTTAATTAGTGGAGATACCGTTGTTGAAATTGGTGGTAAAAAGGTAGAAGATATTTATGATTATATGTATCGGTTGGGAGAATTGAAAAAAGGTGAAACCGTGGAGGTAAAAGTTCGGAGGGGAGAAGAAATCTTAATCCTTCTGATTGATCTTTGATCGAATACTTTTTTCCAATTCATTCCGTAGTTCAATAACCGCCTTAACATAATTATCTGAATGATTATATGCATAAATGGATTTATAAACCTGATCTTGATCACTTAAGCGATTAGCCGGGTATCCGTTTTGGATTAAATAATTGGCAATACTGGCTATGACATCTGGCCATTCATATGCCTGGCGAATACCATCGCCATCATAATCAACAGCAAACCGATTGAAACTTGACGGTATAAATTGACCGAATCCAAAGGCCCCGGCATATGAACCGGAAATGCTTTGCGGTGGAATGGAATCCTGATAACAATAAAACAGAAATTCGATTAATTCTTTTTTTGCCCACCGCGCTCTCTTAGGCATTTCCGATATCTGGGTATATAACGAATTAAATACAGTATATTGTTTATGATGGCTTCCGTAGTTGCTTTCGATTCCCACAATACTCAGGAGTAAAAAAGGATCAATACCGAATTGTTCGCTGACTTCTGATAATATTTTCTCATATTGAAAATAAAAATCGACTCCTTTATTGATACGGGAAGGTTTAACAAATAGTTTTCTGTATTCTTCCCAGGATTTTCTTTCGTATGGTTTAGCAAATCGTTCCAGAATCTCTTTGTGTATTTGAATGCTTTCATCTTCAAATGCTCTTAATAAAAAATCTTCAGATATTCCTTTCACTAAAGCGGGTTCTTTAATGGATTCAAAAATCTGTTTATTTTTTGAGGATAGATCCTGGCCTATTACTGTAGACAATAAAATGAGAAGAACAATATACATTGTTTAATTATTTTCCTTTCGATATTGTAAAATACGTTTATTATTTTTAAAAATGCCATGGGAGTTTTCTGGCAGTAAAGCAGCAATTCTGCACATAACAATTTCACCTATAATATCCATATTGTTTTCCCTAGAATCGGCTTTGTTTTTTACTGGGGAAAAAGGATTACCGATTTTAACGATTACTGTAGGTCGAACGCCTTTTAACCAATTAGACCAGACGTTTTCCAACCCATGAATTCCAATAGGCAGAATAGGAGAATTTTCAATTGTTGACAAATAAACAACCCCCCTTTTCGCTTTTCTTAAAACATGGTCTGTGGAAGTTCCTTCAGGAAAAATGCCCAATATTTCCTTCTGATTCAGAGCACGTTTTGCTTGCTTTATGGTCGAAGGAGCCAGACGGGTCCTGTTTGTTGGAATAAAGCCGTAAAGCCAGGCTGCCCATCCATAATACCAAGGGATCACCTGGTCGCTGGCAGCCAAAAATGTTATCGATTTTTGCAACGCATAAACAACAAAGGCTGGATCCACCAGGCTAAAATGGTTACTGGCTACAATAAACGGACCTTTTTTCGGAATGTGGTTTCTGCCTTTTACTTTTACTTTTGTTAAGGCAATACCCAATAATAATACAAAATAGCCCAATGCATAGCGCAGGTTTTTATGTCGAGGTGAATATCGGTCTAATTTGGTGCGGACGGTCATTAATAATTATCATTGAAAATCAGGGTCGAAAACTAAAGAAAAAGGGGGTCATCAAGACCCCCTTTTATTTCATTAACCTTCGAACTCAATTGTACAGTCAAAACGGTAAATCGTCATCGTCTCCATTATTAGTAGGTGGTGCATCATTGTTTTCGCTTTTCTTCCCCAGCATTGTGAATCGATCCGCCAACACTTCAGTCGTATATCGTGTGACACCATTTTTATCTTCCCAGGATCGGGTACGGATTCGACCTTCAATATAGGCCATTTGGCCTTTTTTCATATACTGGTTTGCGGTCTCTGCTGCTTTACCATATAGAACGACTCTATGCCATTCTGTGCGGTCTTCATAATTGCCTTCTGCATTTTTCCAGGATTCGTTTGTTGCCAGATTGAAAGTGGATACAGCCACACCGGATGGGGTAAATCGACTTTCCGGGTCTGCTCCAAGATGACCAACTAAGATTGCTTTGTTTACGCTTCCTTTTTGCATAATCACTCTCCTTTCATTTTGTATTATACTTTAAAGCGATACTCTCAACTCAGCGATTTTTACCTCGCGTGTTATATTGTACAGAATGATTTAAATATTTGTCAAGTTTTTTTTCATTTCAAGTCTTTTGTAAATAAAATAGGGGCCCATAGGGCCCCTATCTTTTTGGCTATTTTTTTCTTTTTACTTCATTAATACCAGTTTTTTCACAGCTGTAAATCCTTTAGCCTGAATCTGATAAATATACATTCCAGAAGCTAATGGCTTACCTTGATCGTTTGTTCCGTTCCAAATCGCACTGTGATAACCCGCCTTCATCGATTGGTTAACCAGTGTATGTACCTTCTGACCAAGCACATTATAGATAGCGATTTGTACAAGTCCATCCTTGGGAACATCAAATCGGATATTTGTCACCGGATTAAACGGGTTTGGAAAATTCTGATGTAAAGCAAACACATCAGGAATTCCTGTCTCATCTCCAACACCAAGAGCATATCCCGCGTCAAATGTGACAGATCTGGGACCATTCATTGCTTCGGTCTCATCCACCCCGTCTGAAGCGTACACGGTCCAACTCATTGTGTAAACAAGAGATGATCCGCCTGCTTGATACAGTGAATCGATTAAATCAACTATATCCTGCATGGGGAAGAAATTGGCTGTAGAGGTACCATTTAAATCACATTCCTGATAAAAAGGAGAGGTGATAGACCAGCAAATTTCATATTCAACAGGTGTACCATTAGGATCAACGGACGCGTTCCATGCAAAAAGCTGATTGGCTCCGACATTCTCCGGCGTGATCATAATAGTATCTCCATCTGATGGCGTCAAGAGAGAAAATTCTCCAGGGGGCTGATTAACAATCCCTGCACAGGCTGTATTAGAAGCGCCTGTTTGAACAAAGCTTTCTTCATTGCCATCTGTCCCAAGTGTCTTTAACGATGCTGTTACAACATAGCATGCCTCATTTAACGTTGCCATATTATCGACATATTCATTGGTTTCAAGATCTGAAGCAACAAGAATTCCCTCTTTGAAAACACTATACATTACATCTGGTAACGGTTCCATTTCCATGACAGACATAACGTACGTGCCAGAATCTGATGCACTATAACCATCTACAATGATGTGATATGTCCCTGCTGCTAGCGGTTCTGTTTCAAGATATGATGTCCATTCCTGCCCGTGGGAGGCTGTACAATAATCATCATTACAACCAACCACATCATTTGTATCTCCGTTTGCATATACATAAACCTTTGTATCATAATATGATTCACAAAGATTGATCACCAAGCCGGGAATATCGTTTGCCAGTGTTAATTCATAGACAACATCTAATGCTCCGCTGCTGGAGTATGGGCATTCCTCATTATAATTATGAGTAAATCCATTTGTGGATCCTTCAACATAAAAAGGCAAGGCATCAATTACAAAAGGATTGCCAATACTGTCTCCCTGGGCTCTGGAGAAAGAGCGTCCCGGGCGATTTCCATCAACGATTCCCAGTTCATTGTGTTCGGAAATACCGCTTAACAGGTCGTGTGCCAGTTCTTTTTCTGCTTGTGACACACCGTTTGGATATTCATTAATACGTGATGCGGTTCGACTTAAAGCATCCCAAGATAATGTTACATCTTCCGGTGAGGGGGTCGCTGTTAAATTCGTTGGCCCCGGGATCGTTTCAACAACTATGTTGTCTATCGCTGCGCTATATGCCCAAGAACCGCCATCGTCATATGCAAAATAAATTCGGACATGCTCCACCCCTTGCAGAAAAGAAATATCAACAGAAACTCTCGACCAAACATCTCCCATTGGAGGCAACTGGCCTAACAATCCATATGTATCCCAGCCCACTGCGTACCATACATTTAAATCCTGACTGGATGATTCATTAAAATAGTCGAAGGATAGAGTGGCTGCTTCTGCATCATCTATACTAAAAAAGTGAGAGTCAAAAGTGGATTTAGATGATACACCCGAACCGACAGCATCATCATTAACATAAGCGAATTTTCCACCATTATCTGGTATTTGGGAATAGGAGGAGGCGGCGCTTGCTGAATCGCCGATTTCCCAACCGTTCTCGCCCAATGTTGTATCAACGACCCAATTTCCAGACGTAGAATCTTCAAAGTCTACGGCAAGGTCTGCCATGGTAAGATCAACAACAGATCCTGCTCCTGCTGCTGCCCAATTGGACGCCATGCTTTCACCTTCATCATATACTGCCGTTACATAGTAGATGTAATAAGTGTAATTCTCTACACCTACATCTGTAAAGGATAGTCCGTTTGTGTTTCCGATCAGTGAAAAGCTTACATCTGTTCCAGCTCGGAATATGTTGTAGCTTACTAAATCACGGTCTGAGGATGAAACCTGATTTAACTCTATATCCATTTTACCCATTTCATATTGGTAGGATTTCCTTGGATTCCGAGCATCAACACTCTCAATAGCTACCCTGTCCATGGCGATGGTATTGAATGCCACGGTCCGGCCACCACCTGTGGGATCGCTCCAGGTTAGTGCTATTTGATCGTCCACAAAACTTTCAGCCATTAAATCATTCACCGATGGTCTTGGATCTATAAATCCGGTGACAGATATATCATCAACGGCTACACCAAATCCGTCAACCGTAAGCCCATCTGCCATGAACAATATTGCAATTTCAACGCCATAGGGTTGTCCTGAATAAGGTGTTAGATCAGCTGTCACTTCTACCCATCCATCAGATGAACCGCTCAACACGTCGGAGGAGTTTCCGACCCCGTCGCCATTTATATCAACATAGTAATAGGTGCCTCCGTCTATGTCTGGTCTATTGGCCAGTAAAATAATGTTATCATAGCCCGCTTCTGTCCAATAATTCATTTTTAGAGTTACTTCGGCTGCTGCATATGTTGAAAGATCCATATTGCTATCTGTCAAGTTCATCCACCATGAAAATTCATTATCAGCATAACCCGCTGGTGAGCATACTATCATACTATCGCCGGTAGCAGGTGCCACCGTCAGCGTATCAAATGTAAAACCACCACTTACTTCAAACGGATTGGTTCCTCCGGTATATGTCCAGCCCATATCATCGCCAGATTCAAAACCTGTTTCGTAGACGGTCTCTGCGAGTAAGTTCTCTGGAACCAGTGCGGCAGATAATGATAGAGTATCCACATCGGAAATGGCTATCGTGAATGTGGCATTTAAATAACCGTTTTTCTCAAAAGAAATAACAGCTTCATCGCTCACAAGTGTTTCCAGTAAATAGGAACCATCTGATCCACTCATGGTTGTGATGGTGCCAATAGTAACCGTTGCACTATCGATCGCCAATCCTGTTTCAGAGTCAGTTACAGACCCTGCAACGATTCCAGAGGCTCCTTCGAGATACTTAATACCCCAAGCAAAGAGCGTACCATCGTCGCCTCCCCAATTATCATGAATATTTAGCGACCAATCTCCATTTGCGCTCATTCCAGAGACAAAATCATTTAGACTATTTGAAGAAGGAGCGTCTGGAAAAAAGGGCGGAGAAGTATTGCTACCTCCATCAAGCACAACTGTAAACATGTTGTCCCCGGAGCCGCCAACTCCTTCAAAAAACACAACTTGATCACCACTTGGAGAAGTAAGCGTAAAATCTAAGTCGCTCATGTAGGTATGAACCAGGTCAACGAAAATCATCGCACTTTCCATCAAACCGCTGTTGTCAACAATCGTAATTGTGTCATTTGCGTCGTCGGAAATATAGTCTGGATATGAACCAGCTGTAATGAAATCGCTAAGACCTGTGCTCATGGTGAATTCTGAAAGATCATACTCTCCCGTTACCCAATCCACAGATAGTGTTGGATTTGTTGCATCGTTAGACACAATCGATAATGTCGCTGAGCCAGTATCATTCACAGCTGTGGCCGTGAGCGTTACTGTAAAAGTAGCAGAGCTATCATATGCCAACGTTGCTGTAGTTGGTGAAACAGAAACTGCTACATTATCTGATGTGATATCCGTGATTGTTAGATCCGGAGATCCGTTATTTGTAATGATTAATGTTTCAGTCCTTGTGTAACCTGCAAATGTTCCACCAAAATCGAGAGCGGTTGTAGATAAAAGCACTTCTGCGTTTGGATTAATCCATTTTGCGGGTAAAAGAACATCGTCTACTTTTCGATAACTCCAATAATTGGAACCTGCGCTTCCATGGTGTACAATGGCCACATAGATATCTTGCCCTGCATACGTACTTAGATCAAAACCAGAACGAAGATTTGTATATCCCTGCGATAAAATTTCACCAATTTCAGTTGTAAAACTGGCTAATTGATTATCCGTAGTAGAAACATATACGTGTAGCGTATCTTCTAAAATACTACTGGACGATGAATTGTTGTAGAAAATCACCGAGTCTCCACTAACAACAGATAGTTTGCTGGGAATCATCCAGTCGTTTGCGCCGTCCACATTAAAATGTGATCGTGCATAATATCCGCCATAACCTGGCCCATAGTATGAATTAAAAATCCAACCATCGTCATAGCCGTAACCGTTGATCGAGTCATTATCAACAATGGTCCAACCAGACGGGAAAGTTTGATCATCAAAATTCGTGTATTGATAACCCGCTTCGCCCATCAGTTTAAATGTATCCGGACTGGATGCGGCATTATGATAAATAATAACATCCGAAGAAGTCATGCCAAAAGTGGTCGGGGTCCAGCTTAAATCAAGGTCTACATTTCCACCAGCGATTACCGTATCGCCTGTTACCATGGTGGTAAGCGATGCGGTATAATCGCTATTAGTCGTCTTTATACTATCGATCACCAGGGCGCCTGCGCCTGAATTAGTGCCAACAGTAAAAACATCAGCAACTAATGTGCCTCCTATTGTATTTGGAAAAAAGGACACTGCACTATAACTAAGGGACAGGGTTGGTTCCGGGGGAATTAGTTCAACTTCAATATCATCAATATATACACTGTAGCCATCGGCATCCACCATTCTAAAAGCGATGTACTGTGTTCCCGTATATCCTGTCAGGTTAATGCCTTGCTGTGCGTACGAACTTGGCATTGTAGATCCGGCAATATATGATGCCAGCGTATCTGTGAAACCTGCCGCTGTGGCATTGCTCGTACCGATTTGTACATAGAGATCTGTTCCCGAATAAGAACTACCGTCTACCCAGAACACCAGTTTATAATTATCTGTGCCATCGCCAAGATCTAAACCGGGTGTGATTAATAAGTGTTCTCCGCCAGCCGATGCCCAAGGCCCTTTTGCTGAATAACTGCCGGTATGAGCATAATAGCTTGAAGATTTTCTTTCCCATACATTTGTTCCAGAAACAGTAATCTGAGACCAGTCGGGAGGCGCTGCCGGAGATCCTGTCCACGCATCGTTCTCAAAACCTTCAACCAACAAACTTGTTGTGCCTGTTCCGGTAACGGTTACAGTATCCGGACTGGATGCTCCATTATGTGTAAAAATGACATTTCCACTTTGGGCTCCTTCTGCGCTCGGCGTATATGTAACGGTAATTGTATCAGAAGCACCAGCCGCTAAGGCTATGGTTGCTATTCCTACTGTAAACTCTGTTGCGTCAGAAGCGATGGTTCCTGTTAAATCTGCTCCGCCGCTATTCGTCAAAACAACCGTTTTTGACTTTGAACTTGAGGTGTTTACAAGACCAAAATCAAGAGAACTTGCACTTAAGGTTGCAACGGGACTTGGATCAACCCAAACTTCTGGACCAGACACATCATCAATATAGAGATAATATTCATAGATGGATGAATATTTAATAGCAACATAAATATTCTGCCCGGCATAAGAAGATAAGTCTTCGGCATAGCGCTGCCATGTTGTGGAGGCGTTTGTAACATCTGATCCAAATGTAAAAGAAGCTACGTCACTATCTGTTGTTGAAATTCCAACTGAAAAGGTTTCTGAACCGGATGAGTATTTTCTATACCAAAAGATAATAGAGTCGCCAGAGGCTGCTGTCAGTTTGGGGGTAATTAGATATTGGGTGTAATCAGATGCATAGCTGTAGGAGGAGAGTCTTGCTGAATATGTTCCGCCGTGGGCCTGAGAGCTTGATTGTGTTACACTGTTGGATGTGTTGTTGGATATGGCCAGCCAGCCGGAAGGAGGAAACGTTGCTCCCTCAAAGCCTTCTGACATATTGGTGGTTGTGCTGGATGTAGTAATTACATCAGAAAACGTGTCTGATACAACCAGATTATCAACTGATATATTTAAGTCTGGCGAGGCGCTGGATTGTCTTAAAAACAATCCGCTTAATTCAGTGATCGTTACGGTTCCAGTACCAGATATTTTCGTATCAGAGGATGATGTTGGATCAACCCATAAATCAGAAATTCCTGTAGAAATATTTATTCCAACTACAATTCTATAGGTAGTGGCATAGCTTAATTCAGTGGCCCACGTTGCTTCTGCGGTGCTAGAACCGTTAGCAATACCAGGGCTCCACCCCGTGGCGCTGAATGCAGCTGCATCCGTTCTAGCATACAACGAATACCCAGACGTGTCTGAAAAGCCAATGAAATATTCAAAATCAGTGCCGGTATAAGTGGTTGGGTCTGTTATTTGAACATCAATTCCAAAATATAGAGTTCCCGTGCTTATTGGGGCAAATTCTGCTCTTACATCTTCAGAATCAGAATCGGTAAGGAGGACTAATCCTCCGCTTACCTGAACCTGACCAGGTGTTGAGCCGCTATAGGTAACCCAGCTACCATTCCCAACAAGACTGCCGTTGGCATAAGAAAAATCATCACTAAGTATTTGAGTTCTGTTATTCCCGTTAATTTCATTGTTGTTGTTGGCGCCTATTGTGTTATTATTCTTTTTAAAAGTGTCTGCTTTTTGCCGTTCCAAATCTTGGACATATTCCTCAACGGCTGATAATTCTTCTTCACTAAGAGAGCGTTTGTTTGTATTTAATCTTTGAAGCAATCTTTCTAATTCAACTCTTGTATAATCTTTTCTATGTTCTCCATAATTGGTGTTGCGCTGAACTCTATTTATAGGCACTTTCGCGTTTTGGGGCGATTCTTTTTGCGTTACAGTTCTAATCACATCATTAATCGGCCTATTTTCTTTATACCCGGGTATAACATCATGCCCGACGGGTTCGATGGTTGCCTGTTTATGCGCAGGTAATTGATTTTTTTCTACCGGATTTGCAGCAAAAACAACACTGCCGAACAGGGTAAGAATTAGTGTAAAAATTTTAGCGTTACGTAACATACTATTCTCCTTTGGTTGGATTCTTTTTTTCATTAAGCGCGAAAACTATCCCAGGTTTCTTCGTCACGACCTCGGTTTAAATCGTAGACAATATAGTATTAGGATACTTTCAGTGTCAAGAACTTGGTAATGAAGGATAATAAAATATTGTTATCTCCTTTTCGAGAAGAACGGTAATTTTTTCTACTTGAATCGTCTCTTTTTCTAATTACGGATTTGTTTGAGTTTCATTTCCAATGGGTCTTGGCTCTCGTGTGGTTTCCTTTCAATAGAATACTGATGCCGTTGCTAGATTAAACACTGAGGCGAATAATTATTTTTATAATCTGTTTCTTTAATTCACGTATAAAATAAAAAGAAAGCGACCGGCTTTCATTCGTGATTAAGTTATTAACCCATTGAGAATGTCAGATCCTGTTGCAGGGACCGGACGAGGTGCATTACTCTTTTTTCTGTTTTAATTTTCTTTTCAATATTGCGGCACGAATGCATAATGGTGGTATGATCCCTCCCGCCGAATTGCATACCGATATCCATTAAAGACGAGCCCAATATTTCCCGACACAGATAAATGGCGATTTGTCTTGCTTCCGCCAGATGCCTTCTCCGGCCACTTCCAACGATATCTTTCTCCGGAACTTTTGTTGCTTCAGATACCCGTTTAATAATATCCATTGCGGAAATATCAGAAGCAAGTCCCGCACCGGTTCTTTCTCGTACGACCTTTTTAACTAAATCAAAATCGATATCACGGTTTGCCAATGACGAATATGCAAGCAGTCGAATAATCGTTCCCTCCAATTCTCTTACATTGTTTTTTATATGTGTTGCCATGAATTCCATCATATCATAGGGCATGGTTAAACCGCTTTGTTCCGCTTTTTCCAACAAAATAGCCACTCGAGTTTCAAAATCGGGCGGCTGTATATCTACAACAAGTCCGGATTCAAAACGAGAAACAAGTCGATCGGTTAACCCTTTCATTTCATTTGGCAATCGGTCGGATGTCATCACAATTTGCTTTCCTTTTTGATATAAATCATTAAATGTGTGGAAAAACTGTTCTTGTGTTTGTTCTTTGTTTTGAAAAAATTGAATATCATCAATTAACAAAACATCTGCTTTACGGTAAGACTTTGAAAAGTCGATTGTTTTATTTTTTTGGATGGAGGAAATGAAGTCAAGTGTAAATTTTTCACTTGAAGCAAGAATCACCTTCTCATATTCGTTTCCCTCCAGAATATAATTACCAATCGCATGAAGCAAATGTGTTTTTCCAAGCCCTACGCCACCATATATCAATAATGGGTTAAAGGATTGTTTTCCCGGAGATCCGGCGACCGATGTTGCCGCGGCTCTAGCAAATTGATTGTTTGTCCCTTCGATAAAACATGCAAAAGTATATTTTTTATTCAGGCTGGGTTTAACAGATTTATTTCTTGCGTTAAACTGAATTCGGTCATTTTCGCCATTTCTGATTTGAATGTTTTTTTCTGGCGCAACTGTATACTTAATAGATACCGTTCTGCCTGCGATATCGCTTGCTTCTTTCATTATCTGTTGCTTATAGTGACTTTCAATCCACTCATAAAAAAATTGATTTGGGACTTCAAGAATGATTTCATCTTCAGAATATCCAATGAGACCTATCGGGTCAAGCCATGTATTATAAGCATGGCCGGGAAGATTTTCTTTTAAACGATTTTTTATACTGATCCAGGCGTTTTCCACAAGTTTTCCACAATTAAGTTAGTGTTTAATTTATGGACGATTATTTCCTCATATCAATTGATATTTCTTGAAGAAAAACAAAAGATTTGAATAATATTTATATTAGACTATTTCTTTTGCACTTCCTCTCGTGCTTTTTGTATTTTCCCGGGCTAAATTTGAGGATTTGATTAATGAAACGAACATTTCAACCTAGTCGCAGAAAGAGAAAAAATAAACACGGGTTTAGAGCCAGGATGAAAAGTCCCGGTGGAAAGCGTGTTTTAAAAAACCGTCGAAAGAAAGGGCGCAAAGTTCTCTCAGCTTAATTGATGCATTATTTAAAACGAATACCCCGCTATATTGACCGGGCTTTTGCCGGGTTTTTGTTATTATTAGTATACACTTACAAGGTGTTTTTTTCTCCTGTTTTTGGAAACCAATGTCGGTTTAGCCCAACTTGCTCAACCTACGCTGTAAACGCATTAAAATCGAAAAATAGTTTTATCGCGTTGATTCTGATCATGAAACGTCTTGTAAAATGCCACCCCCGACATAAAGGCGGATACGATCCTGTTAAATAAATAAATTAATAAATGATGGATAAAAAAACACTTTCAGCTTTTCTTGTAATCGCGATTATCATATTGTTAACGCCGGCATATTACAACTTAATATATCCGCCAACAGAAAAAACCGCCTCCGACAGCTTATCAACTCAGACCCGTGAGCCTGTCGTTGAAGAAACCAATTACACTAAACCTGAAATTATTAGAGATATAAGTCCTCCCATCACTAATCCAGATATTGTATCATCTTTATCCCTTCCTGTGGAAAAATATGCCATTGAAACGCCATTGTATATCGCTGAAATCAGCTCTGAAAACGGAGGATCAATTTCATCGTTTTTCCTTAAAAAATATCAAGGGAAAGACAGCGAGTATGTCCAACTTGTTGATAATAAAAACAAAGAGAACCTTTTAGTTTCATATCGAAGCGTTGATGGAGATGAAATTGTTTTTTCCGGAGCTTGGGAACCAGTTAACAATCAATCCCCCGGTGAAATAACGTCTAAATTTGAATTAACGTTCCGGCAAAACCATCCATATGGTTACATTTACAAAACACTGACTTTTAATCCTGAGAACTATATTATTGGTATTCATACCGACTTGTCGCGCCACCTTCACAACATTTCCCAGGGCATTTATGAGCTTTCCTGGGACGGGGGGCTACCAGTTACAGAAAAGAATACCAAAGACGATTTAAATTATTTTAATGCCTATATTTACACCGGCGAAGAACTCCACAGCCCCGACCTCAATAAAGAAGGGAAAAACATTAAAGACCATATTAAAGGAGAAACCCTTTGGGTTGGGTTACGAACCAAATATTTCTTAAGTGCTCTCATTCCAGAAATACCGGGATTGGGTGGAAGGTCATCCGGATATTTGGATGATAAAAAAAATAAAATATTTAATGTTTCTATTTCTTTATCAGCCAGTGAAGACATGAACACGGCTCTTTATTTTGGTCCGTTAGAATACCACAGGATTAAAACGCTTGGGAAGAATCTTGATTCTATTATGAATTTCGGCTGGGTCTTCATCAGGCCTATTGCGAAGGGTGTTCATTATTTATTAACAAAAATGAACACTGTTATCCCAAACTACGGTGTCATTTTGATTATATTTTCTTTATTGGTTAAGGTAATTGTATATCCATTAACAAAAAAGAGCTACGAGTCCACACAAAAAATGCAGGCCGTTCAACCACAATTAAACGCTTTAAAAGAAAAATATAAAAACGATCAGCAAAAAATGAGCCAGGCCCAGATGGCTCTATTTAAGGAACATGGCGTTAATCCTTTGGGCGGGTGTTTTCCCGTTTTATTGCAAATGCCGCTATTAATATCTCTCTTTCAAGTTTTTCGTTCTACCATTGAACTAAGGGGCGCCCCTTTTGCCCTGTGGATTACAGATTTATCCGCCCCCGATACAATAATAAACCTGCCATTTACTATTCCCGTTTATGGTGATCATGTTGCCGTCCTTCCTATATTAATGGGCATCACCATGTTTATCCAGCAGAAAATGACGCCATCTCAAACGGGGGGCCAGCAAAAAATGATGTCCTATTTCATGACAGGGTTTTTTACCCTATTATTCAATAATTTTCCATCGGGATTAAATTTATATTATACACTCTTCAATATTTTAACAATTCTCCAACAGAAGTTTCTAACAGCCTCGCCAAAGACCGATACTGTTCAACAACAATGATTTCTTCAGATACGATCGTTGCTTGTGCAACGCCGTATGGTTATGGAGGAATCGCGGTCGTTCGCATTAGTGGAGAGAACTCTTTTAAAATTGTAAAAAAAATCATTAAAAAAAATTCTCTTTTAAAAAACCGGTTCGCTAATTTTATTTCTCTCTTTACTGAAAACGGAGACCTTTTTGATCGAGCTGTTCTCACTGCTTTTTATGGACCAAATTCCTATACCGGTGAAAATACTGTAGAAATCTCTTGTCACGGAAACCCCGCCGTTGTGAGTACACTTATAAAAAGATGTGTTTCCCTGGGGGCAAGAATTGCAGAACCAGGAGAATTCACTCGAAGAGCTTTTTTAAATGGCAAACTTGATTTAATCCAAGTTGAGGCTGTTTCATCGCTAATTTTTTCTAACTCTGAAAAGAGTGTTCTTCTAAACCAAAGAATTCTATCCGGGGCTCTATCAAAAAAGCTAAACGACATAAAAGAAACTTTGATCAAAGCTCTGATGTATGTTGAATTTGAACTTGATATTTCCGAAGAGGAGTTGGTAAGTCTGCCCATAAATAAAATATTACGCTATACACAAACAGCTCTAATTCGCTTAAAAAAACTGTCTCATGCTTACAAAGAAGGGCGGTTAATCAATCACGGCGCCAGCGTTGTAATCACGGGTAAGCCAAATGTCGGCAAATCAACGCTCCTGAATGCGCTCCTTGATGAAAACAAAGCAATTGTAAGTGCCTCACCCGGAACTACGCGAGACACGGTGGATGCCCGATTAATTTATAACGGTATTTGTATTACCCTTACGGACACAGCCGGAATCCGAGAGACGACAGACCATATTGAGAAAGAAGGAGTTGCGAGGGCAATGGATAAAGCAAAAAATGCCGACTTAGTCGTTCAAGTCTTTGACGCGGAAGATGATTCTTTCACTGGCCACAATAATTTTTCTATCCCGACGATAACCGTTATAAATAAAATTGATCTTTTATCTGTAGAAGATTTACAACGCATTAATAACACCGTGGCTCATAGCATTAAAATCTCGGCTCAGCGAGGCCACGGTGTTTCAAAATTAAAAAAAGAGATCAAAAAAGCGCTTCACACTGCGAATATTTTTTCTGAAGAAGTTTATTTAACCACTCAAAGGCAATATAAAACAGTTAACACATCTATTAAGGCGCTTCAAAGGACTCAACTCAAACTCAAGGCCTCGACCCCTCCATTAGAATTAGTATCGATCGATATTCGAGAGGCGCTATCTTCCATAGACCGGATGCTCGGCAAAACAACAAGCGAAGATATTCTAAACAATGTTTTTAGTCATTTTTGTGTAGGAAAATAAGTTTCACGTGAAACCGTTTCAAACACACTATGATGTTATAGTTGTTGGTGGTGGCCATGCCGGCGTAGAGGCTTCCTGTATGGGTGATCGATTAGGTTGTTCTGTTGGTCTCGTTACTCTAAACCCAAAATCGATTGGTCGTATGTCTTGCAACCCGGCTATTGGAGGTCTTGCAAAAGGACAAATAGTAAGGGAAATAGACATTCTGGGGGGAATAATGGGTTTTGCTGCTGATGAGGCCGGGCTTCAGTTTAAAATGCTTAATAAATCAAAAGGGAAAGCGGTCTGGTCGCCAAGGGCACAAGTTGATAAAAGAGTTTATGAAAACATTGTTTTAAATAAAATAAAAAGAAGCCCTGGTATCAATATAATCGAAGGAGAAGTGATCAAATTAATACTAGAAAGCAATAGGGTGGTTGGTGTGAAGCTGCGAGGAGGACAAACTCTTTTTTCTAATGTGGTTGTATTAACCTGTGGCACCTTTTTGAACGGTCTCGTTCATATCGGTGAGCGTAAAATCCGCGCTGGCAGGATGGGGGAGACACCCGCCGAAGGCATCACAGAGTTTCTTCTATCAGAAGGGTTTAGTACAAACAGGCTAAAGACTGGAACGCCTCCCAGGCTAATCGCTCAAAGTATCAACTGGAAAAAACTTACCCCTTCGTTTGGAGACACGGTACCAACGCCATTTTCGTATAGAACCACTGTATTTTCACCTCCAAACATTCCCTGTTATCTTGCTCAAACAAACCCAATATGTCATGAGACCATTTATCGCGATATTGAATTATCTCCAATGTTTTCGGGTGATGTAAAAGGTGTTGGACCTCGTTATTGCCCATCAATTGAAGATAAAATTTATCGGTTTTCTGACAAGGCGTCCCACCAACTTTTTCTTGAACCGGAATGGTTCAATTCAAACCAAATCTATACAAATGGATTTTCTACAAGTCTTCCAGAAAAAACCCAGTTAAATTCATTAAGAAAAGTTCCGGGGTTGGAAAAAGTCGAATTTTTTCGTCCTGGATATGCTATTGAATATGATTTTTTTCCCACTTCACAATTAAAAGCGTCTCTGGAAACAAAAAACATATCTAATTTATTTTTTGCGGGACAAATAAATGGAACTTCTGGCTATGAAGAGGCGGCTGCGCAGGGGTTAATAGCGGGGATCAACGCTGTAAGAAAAATTCAAAATGAAAAGCCGTTACTATTATCAAGAAACGAAGCGTATATAGGTGTTCTTATTGACGATCTTATTACAAAAGAATCTGCCGAACCCTATCGCATGTTTACTTCTCGCGCTGAATATAGAATTCTTATCCGATATTCAAGCGCAGCGGATCGCCTGGTGAACAAATCCCATCAATTTGAGTTAATTTCAACCAAACATTACGAGAAAATTCTATCATACATCAAGGTGAGAAAACAGGCGGCCCTCGCCTTGGAAAAACCCGTTTCCCCTGTTGATATCAACCCAACCCTTTCTTCTTTAGGAGAAGCAGAGGTCAAACAAAAGATGCTCGCCAAAGAAATACTGAAGAGGCCCGGAGTAAGCATTGAAGATTTACCCGCTTGGCTGTTTGATGATATTAATACTGACCATGTACCGTCGTTTTTTATAGACGAAATGATGAGAGAAGCAGATATTACCATAAAATACAAAGGTTATATCGAAAGGCAGTTGAAAGAAATTGCTTATTTAAAAGAGAACGAGTCGAAAATAATTCCTTTAAGCTTTAATTACTTCTCCCTCACAAACCTCTCCAAAGAGGCTCGCGAAAAGCTTTCGATTATTCGACCGGAAACATTAGGGCAGGCTTCACGCGTATCCGGCGTTACCCCATCAGACGCTGCTGTATTGGCTGTTCACCTTCATAGGTAACCCCCATGGGTGTTTCACGTGAAAACATTTCTCCCTGGAGCAAATTAATTGACATTGTGGCAAATACAGACAGTTATAAACGATTGTTTGTTGATCGTCGGGGTTCGGCGGGTCACCTCCCTTTCGGGTTTTTGTCTTTGCTTCTTTCAACAAGAGTTTTAAAAGAGTCTTCATCTTTAATAATCATTCTAGACGAATCTTTAAGCGAACGCGTTTATTTATCTGTTTTCGATCTTATTCCAAATTTGGTTTTCTTTGCTCCCTCAACACAAAACACGAGTGTCGTTGAAAATTTTTTTATTACTGAAAATGAAAAACGATTCTCAGGTGCTTATAACTATCTGGTAGATCCGACGAGACCTGGGGTGGTTTTTATTTCCGAACCAGCATTAGAGGAGATGGTGAGAGACCCTGAAGACAATGTTAGTATTAAATATTCATTTAAGACGAAGAAAAAATTAGCTTTCGAAAACCTCGTTCGCTCTCTTTCCCTGTGGGGTTACGAAAAAGAAAGTGAAGTAAAAACGCCTAAAACATTCAGTATAAGAGGAGGTATCCTTGACATCTACCCTTTATACTCAAAATATCCTGTTAGAATAGAACTGTTTGGAAATATAATTGATTCTATTCGCTTCTTCAACCCGGCCTCTCAATTATCAATTAAATCATTACACACGTATGAAATCTATGCTCCTTCCGGATTTTCGAAGAGAAATAAAATTCCATTAGGCGAGTTAATAAACAAATCTTTTAATGAAATTGTAACGCTACTAGAACTCGACGGTGAATTCTTTCTAGCTCATTCTGAAGATCTTCAAACCGGTTCTTTTTCGTTTAAAGGCGAGGTCCCTAATAAAAATATCAACCTACGCAATAAGAAAATTTTTGTTTTTTCTTCGGGAAAGTCGATTGGAAAAAATTTAAAGGAAAGACTGGGAAATTATTTCATAATCGAAAAACCGCTTCTTTCCGGATTTTCTTTAGATGAAACAGGTGTAATTGTCTTTGGGTACTCTGATTTAAATATTCAGCGTCCTGTTTCCGTGGCGAATGAAAATGATCATGCTATGCCTTATGAAAGTTTTTCTCTTTCAAACATTTCGTGGGGAGAGCTGGTCGTGCATGAAAACTATGGTATAGGTCGCTATCGGGGACTCTCTGACAGAATCAATAACGAAGAGCATCAGGATTCGATTGTAATTGAGTATGCCGACGGAGGAATTGTCAGGGTTCCAATAGACCGATTTGATAAGATCCACAAATACATTTCATCCAATAAAGACTCTGTAAAACTTTCTTCTCTTGGATCTAAAAAATGGGAAAGACAAAAACGCCT
The DNA here is from genome assembly GCA_964466265.1 of uncultured bacterium. Classification (GTDB taxonomy): domain Bacteria; phylum Fidelibacterota; class Marinisomatia; order Marinisomatales; family TCS55; genus JADFRD01. Next base: position 20,246 of record CAYXMX010000009.1, read on the forward strand.
GGTTCATCAAGCCACAAGAGAAATTCTTGATGATTTGGTTGCTTTATATTCGCAAAAACAACAACCACGGTCATTTTCATACACCAGAGACGACGAGTTAGTGGACTTCATGTCAGCCAGTTTTCCATTTCAAGAAACACTTGATCAACGCGCCGCTATTCATGACATATTGAATGACTTAAACGGATCTTCGCCAATGGATCGTGTGGTTTTTGGTGACGTGGGTTTTGGTAAAACCGAGGTTGCGTTGAGGGGGGCAATGAAAGTCATTTCGGGAGGAAAACAGGTTTTTTTTCTTGCACCAACAACCCTGTTAGCCGATCAGCACTATATCACTTCCAGAGAGCGTATGGGTGAGTTGGGTGTTAGCATTGCATTGCTTTCTCGATTTCAGACAAAAAAGGAACAGGTGAAAATTCTCACTCAAATCGAATCTAAAAAGGTGGATCTCATTGTCGGAACGCATCGCTTATTGTCCGAAGATGTTCCTATTAATAATCTTGGTATGCTTATTATTGACGAAGAACATCGTTTTGGCGTTCGTTATAAAGAAAGATTAAGGATATTAAAAAAAGATATTGATGTATTAACCTTAACGGCAACGCCAATTCCCAGAACATTACAACAATCCCTTTTTGGTGTTCGTGATGTAAGTCAAATTAATACGCCACCCCTTGAAAGACTGCCGATTAAAACAATTGTACAGTTTTTTGATTGGGCCTCTATTAAAAAAATTATTAAGCGAGAGTTAAGTCGGGGGGGGCAGGTATATTTCCTACATAACGATATTCAATCCATTCCTTTTATGGTTGAAAAAATTCGTTTAATGTTTCCCAAGAATAAAACGATGGGCGCTCATGGTTCTATCCCGAGTAAAACGCTTGAAAAAATTATTTTATCCTTTTTCAATGGTGATATTGATATTCTTGTGTGTACTACCATTATAGAGTCCGGGTTGGACGTCACCAGAGCAAACACTATTATTATAAATAATTCACATCGCCTCGGGCTGGCGCAACTCTATCAAATTAGAGGTCGCGTTGGCAGGGGAAACCTACAGGCGTATTGTTGGTTGTTGATACCTAAAAAAACACTTAAAAAGGATGCTTATGAACGCCTTCGGGCAATAGAACACTTTTGTTCCCTTGGATCCGGTTATCAAATTGCATTAAAAGATTTAGAAATCCGCGGCGCTGGCAATCTTTTTGGATACGAACAAAGCGGGAACATTGGAAAGGTCGGATATGAGTTATACTGTAAAATACTGCTGAAATCTTTAGATGAAAAATTAAAGAAAGTAGAAACAAAAAAGGAGATTCGTCCACGAATTATATTTAAAGGACCCGCTTTTTTACCTGAAGATTTTATTCCTCTTGTCCAAGATCGGATTTACTATTATCAACGCTTGGCATCTGCAAAGGGCGTTGAGAGCGTAAGGGTTATAGAGAATGAAATTGTTGATCGTTTTGGACAATTAATACCTGAAGTAAAAAATGTTATTTTTATCTCTGTTCTCCGGGAACTTTTTATAAATAAGGGTGTGGAAAAAATATTACTTGATTCCAAAAAACTGTTGTTGATTTTTAACGGCGAAAATTTTAATGATCAATTCAATTTGTTAAACCTTCATAAGCTTTTTCAAAATCAGGGTTGGGAATATTTTTTTAAACCACTTAAGCAAAATAAGCTTTCTGTCTCGTTAAAAACAACTTCTCTTAACGAATCATTAGAAGTCATTCAGAAAATCAATTCTTTATTGATAACTTTAAGTTTAGGTTAAATTTCAATTATGAATAGATGCGCTTTTTTACTTTTCCTCTTATTTTTCTCTACATGTAAAAAAAATGTCAAAGCACCCTTTCTTGCAACGGTGGGTAATTCAATTCTCACAAGGGAAGATGCTGCGAGTATGACAAACCCAGGAGATGGATCTTTAAACGACATTGCTAATCGATGGGTTGAAGAAGAAATTCTGTTTCAAAGCGCTCGTCATTCCGGCTTAATGGGAGATGCTTTAGCTTTTTCCGCCTTAGAGAGAAGGTTAGCTGGGCAAACTTTTCTAAAAAGGGCTGCAAGTGATAATATAAAAGTTACCGATTTAGAGGTGAAAAATTATTATAATGAAAACCGTGTTAGCTTTATCAGAAAAAAGAAAAGTGCACGAATATATCACCTTTTATTCGAGACAAAAAAAACAGCTTCCAGTGCAATTTCTTTGATCAGATCAACAAGCAACGAAGAGTGGAAAAACACTTTACTTAAAACGCAATCGGTTCGCCCAGTGATAGTAAAAGACGGTAGTTTAATTTCAGAGCTAAATTCCGCATTGTTTTCGACACGCCTAAAAAAGAAACTAATTGGTCCAATTAAAAGTAATTATGGTTATCATGTTTTGGTTGTTCTAGAAAAATTTAAAGCGAACACAATCATCCCTATTGAAGAAATTTATGATGAAATATATCAACGTATTTATCAACAAAAATTAGCCTTAAAATCTCTTCGCATTTTAGACAGTTTAAGAAACCATACGCCCTACAAAATCAATATATAATAAAAATTATGAAAAAGAGTTACCTGTTTATTGTCCTTTCTCTTACATCTATTTTGTTACCACAACAGAAGAAAGATACCGTCTTTATTGATGGTGTCGCTGCTATTGTAGGAGAACATATCGTTCTAAAAAGTGATATTGCACAACTCGTGAACGTTGCCGCCGTCCAAAAACAACTTAATCCAGCAACAGACATGGATAGACTTGTTCATTTACAAAAAGAGGTTGTCCAATCTGTTGTAGATCAAAAAATTATATTAGAAATGGCCGCTTTGGATTCGGTGGAGGTGGAGGATAAAGACGTTGAACGGGCACTGGATCAACAAATTGAGACCTTTATTCAACAAGCGGGAAGCGAAGAACGAGCTGAAGAAATGCTTGGGCAATCTTTAAAATCTTTCCGTCGAGAATTTTGGCAAGAGATGAGAGATCGTCTAGTCACAGAAAAATATCAACAATCACTTATCGGTCAAATCTCTATCAGTCGACAAGATGTCGAAGATTTTTTCAATACTTATCGAGATAGTATACCCTATTTTCCTCTTACAGTAAAACTACGTCATCTTCTTATTGCTGTTAAAGCAGGAGAGGCGAGTGTCGAAAAAACAAAGAATGAGTTGGCTGCTATTCGAGAACGAATACTAAACGGAGAATCTTTTTCTTATCTGGCTTCTAAATATTCACAAGACCCTGGGTCAAAAAGAAACGGCGGTTCGCTGGGTTTTGTAAAACGCGGTTCTCTCGTCCCCGAATTTGAAGCTGTCGCTTTCTCACAAAGTGTCGGTGAAATTAGTGACGTCATTCAGACCCAGTTTGGGTTTCATATTATAGAAACAGAGGAAAAAAGAGGTGATAAAATAAAAGTGAGACACATTCTTCTTATTCCAGAGATCACAGAAGAAGATGATTCCAGGGCTTATCGGTTTGCCCTTTCCTTAAAAGACTCAGCTTCCACTGAAAAGGACTTCAAACGTCTCGTTGCAAAATACTCAGAAGATAAACTAACCAAAGAAATTGGGGGAGACCTTGGGTGGATCAATCCACAAAATGCCCCTATCCCGGAAATTGCCCAGGTAATTAGCTTATTAGAAGTAAGTGAGTGCAGTTTGCCTGTTAGATCAGACCAGGGCTACCATTTATTTTGGGTTAACTCTTTTCGTCCAGGAGGAAAAGCGAATTTAGAAACACATTGGCCCGAAATCGAAAGCATGGCGTTGAATATGAAAAAATCTGAATGGTATAACGTGTGGATAACTAACGCTAGGAAAGAGTTTTTTGTTCAGATTAATGATTGGTAATTATCCTCTGGTTTTTTCACATTTTATCCACAACGCACCGGTTAATTTTTTATTAAAAGAAAAAAGAACGCTACCTCTTTAATACGCTTTACTTATCCACATGTTACAATCGCTTATCCACATAATCCTTTACTTTACATCAATTGTTAAAAGACTCTTTTGTTTTAAAGATGTGTTCAACACCTGTTCGCTTATCCACATTTTCCACCGTATTATATAATATATCTATTTTATTCTTATAAAATAAATTATAAATAATATATAATCTTCGGACTCAAAATTTCTTGTGTTAAGAAAGCTTTTTAGGTAACATCATTGCCTTTATACTAACAAAAATTTTATAAAAAAAACTATTATAGATGGACAAATAAATGAGGATATCAACATCATCAAAAGAATTATATAAAACATTACAAAAACTTGCAAAAGCGACTCCGGCAAGATCCACACTGCCTATACTTAACTGTGTATTGGTTGAGGTTGATTCAACAGATGTTTCATTAAGGACCACTGACCTTGAAATAACAATTTCTTGTAAAATAAATGCAAGCATAGAAGATCAGGGGTCTGCGGCTATTCCACTTCAGACCCTTATAGATATAACCAGCGAACTTTCAGATTCAAGGTTAATCATCAGTGCTAGTGAAGATCAACATATAGAACTAATCACGGACAATGGAACCTATGATCTTATGGGAAAATCTGTTGAAGAGTTTCCAGCCATGCCGGAAGTTGATAATAGAAAATCAACAGGTATTGACGTAGAAGTTTTAAAAGAGATCATTGGATTAACCAGTTTTGCTATTAGTAAGGATGAGCTCAAGCCGGCACTAACCGGTGTTTTATTTCGATTTAAAGAAACAAGCCTTCTATCTGTTGCTACAGATGGTCACCGACTGGTACGTTATGTTCGAAACGATTTTACGAGCAAAGAATTTTCTGGCGATGTAATTGTACCTAGAAAATTTTTAAACCTCATGAATTCATTGATGGTAACAGATGAAAAAATACAGTTATGGATGGGGGATAATAATTTGACGGCCACCATCGGAAGAGATTTGGTTTTCACAAGGATTATAGATGAGCGTTTTCCTGATTTCGAAAGCGTTATCCCTAAAGATAATGATAAGGAATTAATAATTAACAGAGAACAGTTTCTTGCAGCGGTAAAGAGGGTCTCAATCTTTTCAAATAGATCGACACATCAAATTGCAATGGAACTAACACCAGATACAGCTAAAATAAGAACAGAGGACCCGGAAAAAGCTTCAAAAGCAAAAGAAGAAATACCGGCAAAATTAAACGGCGATCCCATCACTGTAGGATATAACGCAGCTTACCTGAAAGATGTTTTGATGCATTTGAAATCACAAAATTTAATTTTTCATTTAAAAACACCGATTAGTGCCGGACTGATTTATCCAGAAGCCCAGAGCCCAAACAGTGAAATAACCATGTTGCTGATGCCCATTCGTTTGAACGATTAGTTGTATAAAAATATAGTTTTAATCCTATACAGAATTAACCCGGCGCAATAATGCTACGCGTTGAAACAATCTATATTCATAATTTTAGAAACCATGATAATATTCATATCGATTTTACAAACAGAGTAAATGTGATTTGGGGTGAAAATGGATCTGGAAAGACAGCTATTTTGGAGGCAATTTATACTCTTTCCATGGGGAGAAGTTTTAGAACAAAGATTCACAGAGAAATGTTGAAAGATGGGTGTGAAAAAATGTCAATTAATGGAATTTTTGTTGACAATAAACAAAAACAGTCCATCTCCTTAAACCAGCTTTCAAACGGACAGAGAAGGTTTCTTATTGATAAAAATAAATCCGTGATAGCAAAAGAATTGGTCGGTCAAAATCCAATCGTTATTTTATCGCCGGAAGAACAAAAAATATCAAAAGGACCACCATCGGATAGGCGGGAATATTTTGACAAAATTTTTTCGATTGTATCAAAAAAATATTTAAAGACACTGGTACTATATCAACGGATAATAAAACAACGTAACACGGCAATAAGAGATTTAAAACAAGGAAAAGCGGGAATAAACGCCATTAAAGCTTGGAACGACCCGATGATAGGTAGCGGCATTGAACTTTGGAAAATGCGCAAAGAATTGATTACAGTTTTTAAAAATGAATTGAGTCAATCATTAAGAAGGTATGAATCAAAAAATATTATACTGAACCTTTTATATGAATCAGATGAAACATCAGAGATTTTTGAGAAACGTCTGGAAAAATCGTTAAATTCCGACATTCATAAAGGCTGGACAACGATAGGTCCACACAGGGATAAATATAGTTTCCTGTATAACAAACGATCATTAAGAGAGTTTGGGTCTCAGGGAGAACATAAACTTGCCCTGATTCTTATTAAAACAGCAGAAATGATGATGATAAATAAGATGACAGGTAAAACCCCTATTTTGATGTTTGACGATCTGTTTGCTAAACTTGATTTTCAAAGAGCAGACAATGTTTTATCTTTATTAGATAGAAAAGGGCAAACCATAATAACAACAACCGATATTGTAGATTTTGAAAAACACGGCTTAAACATGAGTTCAGCCGGTAACTCTATTTGCTATCTGGAAAGACCGTGCAAACTTTAAAACAAGTACTAAATAGATATTTATATAAAACAGGACTCGCAAAGGGAATTGCTCAAAACTCAGCGATTACCCTGTGGCCGGAAATTGTAGGAAAAATGGTTGCTAAAAATGCAACTGCAGATGAGGTTGAGCACGGCGTTTTAATGGTTAAAACGTCAACGCCTGCCTGGCGACAAGAACTACAGTTTCAGAAACAGGATATATTAAAAAGAATTAATAAACAAATAGGCAAAAACGCTATTAAGGACATAAGATTTTTATGACAGAAACTAAAAAATCAACCCAATATGGTGCAGAAAAAATTCAAGTTTTAAAAGGACTGGAAGCAGTTCGAAAACGCCCGGCAATGTACATCGGGGACATTGGGAAACGAGGGCTACACCATTTAATTTATGAAGTTGTGGATAACAGTGTCGATGAAGCGCTTGGAGGTTTTTGTACAAAAGTTAGCGTTATCTTTAATGAAGACAATAGCGTTTCCGTTGAGGATAATGGTCGAGGAATTCCTGTAGATATCCATAAGACAGAAAAAAAGCCGGCATTAGAAGTCGTCATGACCGTTCTGCACGCCGGTGGGAAATTTGATAAAGGTTCATATAAAATTTCTGGAGGTCTTCACGGCGTTGGCGTATCTGTTGTCAATGCCCTTTCGTCCTGGCTCGTCGCTGAGGTCTACAGGGATGGGCAGATTTATAAACAAAAATATGAGAGAGGAAACGCTGTTACAAAAGTCGGAAAAACAGGTAAAACTAAAAAAGGCGGAACCAAAATTACCTTTATGCCAGACAGTGAAGTTTTTACTGAGATTCAATGGGATTTTGAATTAATAGCAGACAGGCTGCGTGAATTAGCTTACCTGAATAAAGGGTTAGAAATTTCTCTGATAGACAGGAGAAAAGAAGAAGAAAGATTTGAATCATATAAATTTAAGGGCGGCCTGTCAGACTTTATCAAATTTTTAGACAGTTCCACGACGCCACTACACAATAAAGTAATCACTATTACCAAAGAAAACGGCGATGTTCCAGTTGACGTTGCCATGAGATATGGAGAAGGCTATACAGAAAACATTTTGTCTTTTGTAAACAACATTAATACTATTGAGGGCGGAACACACCTTTCTGGATTTCGTTCAGCTTTAACAAGGGGAATGAATTCTTATGGAAATAAAAATAATCTTATCAAAGGAAGTAAAGGTGAAAAAATTACACTAAGCGGTGAAGATTTCCGCGAAGGGTTGACAGCTGTCTTATCTGTAAAAATCGCCGAACCTCAGTTTGAAGGCCAAACAAAAACAAAACTGGGCAACGGAGAGGTAAAAGGCCTTGTTGATGCTATCGTTTATGAAGGAATCCAGGAGTTTTTAGAACAAAACCCTTCAATTGCCAAGCGAATAATAAATAAAGCATTGATGTCTCACCGAAGTCGGGAAGCAGCAAGAAAAGCCCGGGATTTGATTCGACGAAAAAGTGCCCTTGAAGGAGGATCTCTCCCTGGAAAATTAGCGGACTGTTCAAACAGCGATCCGGCTATGTGTGAAATATATCTCGTTGAAGGAGATTCGGCTGGGGGATCAGCAAAACAGGGAAGGGATCGACGGTTTCAGGCGATCTTACCCCTTAGAGGTAAAGTAATAAACGCTGAAAAAGCGCGAATAGATAAATTGCTTTCGAATAATGAAATTCAATCAATCATTACAGCTTTGGGAGCGGGTTTTGGAGGAGATACCGATGAGGATGAAACAGGATCAGCAAAGAAAAATGCAGCAGATTTTGATATAGAAAAATTACGATATCACAAAGTGATTATTATGACAGACGCAGATGTCGATGGTAGCCACATAAGAACCTTATTGCTGACCTTTCTATATCGAAAGATGCCACAACTCATTACGAACGGAAATGTATATATAGCACAACCACCTCTTTATAGATTGAAACAGGGAAAAAAAGAATTATATGCTTATAGTGATAATGAAAGAGATATACTCATTAATCGAATGAAAAAAGATAATAAAACAACCAAGGTAGACATTCAACGATACAAAGGATTGGGAGAAATGAATCCCGAACAACTTTGGTCCACGACGATGGATCCTGAAAAAAGAACACTCCTTTTAGTCGCGGTTGAAGATACGGTTGAAGCAGCGAAAACATTCACGGATTTAATGGGAAGCGATGTTGAAGCCCGCAGGAGCTTTATAGAAACAAACGCAAAGTTTGTCGTTAATCTAGATATATAACAAGATAGAAAGAAAAATATGGACCTTGTAAGAGATAATATTATTCAACAGGACATTGTTAATGAAATGCGCCAAAGCTACCTCAATTATTCAATGTCGGTTATTGTTTCCCGGGCGTTGCCCGATGTGAGAGATGGGTTGAAACCTGTCCACAGGAGAATTTTATTTGGAATGAGTGAATTAGGGGTCAATTGGAATCGCTCATATAAAAAATCAGCCAGAATTGTTGGTGATGTATTGGGTAAATATCATCCCCATGGAGATTCATCTGTTTATGATGCTTTGGTTAGAATGGCACAAGATTTTGCCATGAGGTACGAATTAGTAGACGGGCAAGGTAATTTTGGGTCGGTGGATGGTGATAAAGCGGCAGCGATGAGATATACAGAGGCCAGGATGACACGCCTAGGCGGAGAAACCATGATTGATCTCGATAAAGATACTGTCGACTGGCAACTTAATTTTGACGAATCTTTAAAAGAACCGACGGTCTTACCTACAACTTTCCCCGGTCTCCTAATTAATGGATCTGAGGGAATTGCGGTTGGAATGGCAACCAAAATTCCGCCTCACAATATGACAGAAATTATCAACGCTCTTATTGCAACGATTAAAAAACCCGACATAGAAACAGAGGAATTATTAACAATCGTTAAAGGGCCAGACTTTCCCACAGGCGCAATGATTATGGGAAGCGATGGAATTAAAAGCGCATATAAAACAGGACGTGGAAAAGCAATCGTGAGAGCCAAAGCATTAATAGAAAGCGATAACCGCGGTCGTTCCAGTATTATAATTAACGAATTGCCCTACCAGGTAAACAAAGCGAATCTTATTGAAAAAATAGCCGATCTGGTTCGAAGTAAAAAAATGGACGGCATTCGGGATATAAGAGATGAATCCGACAAAGACGGCATTCGAGTTGTTGTTGAAACAAAAAAGGATGCTGTTCCGGAGGTTGTATTAAACCAATTGTATAAATACACTCAGCTACAAGATACTTTTGGAATAATCCTGCTGGCACTGGTTAATGGGATTCCAAAACTTCTGACACTGAAAAAAATGCTCGACCATTTTATTGAGTTCAGGCATGAAATTGTTGTTAGAAGAACCACTTTTGAATTAAAGGAAGCAGAAGCAAAAGCTCACATATTAGAGGGATTAAAAATTGCATTAGACCATATCGATGAAGTCATTGAAATAATTAAAGCAAGCAAAGATCCCTCATCTGCAAAAGAGGGGTTAATGAGCCAGTTTGATCTTTCGGGGAAACAAGCTCAGGCAATCTTGGATATGCGACTCCAGCGGCTCACGGGTCTCGAGGTAGAAAAAATTGTAGCTGAATATAAAGAACTCATAAAAGTGATTACACGATTAAAGGGAATTTTGGAAAATCGATCTCAACGTATGAATATTATAAAGCACGAAATGGAAGAAGTTCGTGAGCGCTTTGGAGATGAACGCAGAACAGAAATAATGCCTTATGGTGCAGACGTTTCCTTGGAAGACATGATCGCCGAAGAAGATATGGTCATTACAGTTACTCATAGTGGGTATATTAAAAGAACACCGCTTACTACTTACAAAATACAGCGTCGCGGAGGGCGCGGTATTCAGGGCGCCTTGTCAAAAGATACGGATTTCGTGGAACATTTATTTATTGCAAATACCCATAGTTACCTGTTGTTTTTTACTGATAAAGGGAAATGCTACTGGTTGAAAGCATATGATATTCCGCAGGGGGGCCGCGCAACCCTGGGGAGGGCAATTGTCAATTTAATTGGTTGCGAGTCCGGAGAAAGAGTGGAAGCGTTTCTCAGCGTTAAGGATTTCGACGATCAACATTATATTGTGATGGCAACCCAAAAAGGGGTTGTAAAGAAAACAGTTCTATCTGCCTATAGTAAGCCGAGAAAAGGTGGAATATATGCAATCGACATTCGTGAGGACGACCGTTTAATCGAAGCAAAAATCACCGATGGTGAAAACGATATTTTACTGGGGACAATGGAGGGAAAATCTATCCGATTTTCAGAGAAAAATATTAGGCCAACAGGTCGAAAAACCATGGGAGTAAAGGGAATAACCCTGAGTTCAAAATCAGATAAAATAATCGGTATGTTGGTAGTTAAACGAGAGGGAACCATTTTAGTTGCGACTGAAAAAGGACAAGGTAAAAGGACTGAATTACTGCAATATAGAAGTCAAACCCGAGGGGGCAAAGGCGTTATGACCATGAGGGTCACGGAAAAAACAGGGAAAATGACAGCAATTATGGAAGTAGTAGATAAAGACGATCTTGTTATTATTACCGATAAAGGCGTGTTGATGCGTCAACCTGTTTCTGCCATTAGAACGATTGGAAGAGTTACCCAGGGGGTCAAACTTGTTAAGCTTGACGGCGGAACGAAAATATCATCTATCAGCCGAGTCATCCACGTGGATGATGAGGTTGAACCTAAAGAAGAACCCCAGAGAGAAAATCACCCCATAGAAGACGGTAGCCCTCCGGCTGAAAATGAGTCATAGGGAAGAAATTTTTCGTAACATTGAAGAAATAAAAGAAAAAATTTCTTCGGCGAGAGATCGTTCAAATAATCAGAAGAATATAATACTGGTCGCGGTAACTAAAACACGCCCACATTCCATCCTGGAAACAGCCCTTGACCTTGGGTTGAACCATATCGGAGAAAACAGGGTACAGGAAGCGGAGAATAAATTTGCGAAGTTGAATGATAACGTGAGTATTGTAAAAAGAATGATTGGTCATCTCCAGTCAAATAAAGCCAAGAAAGCAGTAGAAATTTTCGATACAATTGATTCTGTTGATTCCTTAAAGCTGGCAAAGAGAATCAATCATCATGCAGGAAGGTTAAATAAGAATATAGACGTTCTTCTTGAAATAAATACCTGTGATGAAAAACAAAAACACGGTTTTGAACCTGTGGTGTCCGATGAATTATTTGAGTGTATTCAATTAGAAAATATATGTGTAAGTGGATTAATGACCGTTGGACCCCTGACAAGAGATGAATGGTTAATCAGGAAATCATTTAAAAAACTGGTAAAAATTCAGGACGAATTGAACAGACAATTACCAGCTCAAAAATTAGAAACATTATCCATGGGAATGTCCGGAGACTATGAAATCGCCATCGAAGAGGGAAGCAATATGCTTCGCTTGGGAACAGCCCTGTTTGGTAAACGATCAGGGTAATTTGGAAATGTCGCAGGCAACTTTTGTCCCGACGTAAACATTATTCAACGCCAGGGCGATATTGGTTTTTAAACTTCTGCCCCCCGTTTTCTCTAAAACAGAATTCAATAAATAAGGGGTCACCTCTTTCCCGGTAATACCGGCCTTTTGGACATCCTTTAGGGCGAGTTCAATATATTTTTCCATTTCACTGTATGGTATTTCATCCTTTTCCGGTACCGGATTAGCCACAAGGACAGAAGAACAAAGATTGAGCTTTCGATGGTGTTTGAAATAATTTGCAATTTCCCGGGAATTTTTAACCACGGCGAATAATTTTAAACCTGATTCCCTAGAATAAAAAGACGGAAATTCCTTTGTCTGGTATCCTAATACAGGAACAGAAAAGGTTTCTAACATTTCCACAGTTTTGGGTAAATCTAGAATGGCCTTTGCCCCGGCCGAGACAACCACCATTGGAGTGTTGCTCAATGAAAAGATATCTTGAGAAATATCAAAAGAGAGATGAGCGCCCCGATGAACACCACCAATTCCTCCTGTCGAAAAAACGGAAATTCCCCCATCATGAGCCAGTCGAATTGTCGAGGAAACAGTTGTGGCGCCGGATAGTCGATTAGATAAAACCCAGGGCAATTCACGCAAAGACGTTTTTTGAACCGCTTTATGCGAGCAGATAAAATCAAGCTGGCGATTATCCAACCCAATGTGAACATCCCCGTTAATGATGGCAATTGTAGCTGGAACCACCCCATTTTCTGACGCGATTTGATTAGCTCGCTTTGCAAAGGCCAGATTTTTTGGATAAGGCATTCCGTGGGCAAGAATGGTAGACTCCATTGCCAGAACAGGCTGTCCGTTTTTTAGGGCTTGTTTTACTTCTTTTTGGTAAATAAAGTTTTTATGGATCATGTGGAAAGTTATCAGAAGTTAATTAACAAACCTCATTAATTTTCCAGTCATTAAATAATCGGAATTATAGAAATAGTAAAAATTGATTCTAAAAAATATGGATTGAACAAAAATATTCAACCGTCTTTAACAAAAAATAACAAAATTGCTATTGTTAAAAATCGAAAAAGTAGAATTATAATGAAAGATGGATTAAAAATACTTGAGATGGCCAATCAAATAAAACAAATGGAAAAAACAGCTAGGGTGGTTCTAATTACCAATGCACCCGTATGTGGAAAAACAAAAGCGTATTTGGAAGGGAGAAACATACTCGTTCTACAAAACAATGCTTTATAAATTATTAAGATTTATCAAACCAAAAGATCAGGAAATTTCAAAACAGGTTATTTTTTTGGCCACACCAGTGATTGTCAGCAATATGAGCCGAGTTCTTATGAGCGTTGTGGATGTGGCCATGGTTGGTAGGCTTGGCCCGTCTGCCCTTGCGGCCACCGGAATGGGCGCCATGTTGTTTTGGGGAGCCTTGAGTTTGGTTTTAGGTATTAGAACCGCGACACAAACCATTGTATCTAGGAGGCTTGGACAGAAAAAATTTAGTGAATGTGGATCCGCATTACACAACGGACTTCTTTTGGCGGCTGTTTACAGCATACCCGTTTCTCTTGTTTTTTATCTGTTTATAAAAGAGATCATCCCGTTTTTTATTGAGGACTCCTCTGCGATTATCCTGTGCATTTCTTATACAAAGGTTGTTTTTTTAGGATTATTTTTTTCATCATTATCATTTGTTTTTCAAGGATTTTTCACGGGAATTGAAAAAACAAAAACACACATGGCTGTCACCATAACCAGCAATCTGGTCAATATATATTTAAATGCAGGATTCATTTACGGAACAGAAAATATTGTGCAGTTTTTTAATACAAAAACTTCAGGTTTTAGTTGGATGGGAAACCTTTGGTCTTGGGTAACGTTTCCGGAACGAGGTGTTCAGGGCGCAGGTACGGCCACATTGATTGCATCCGTCTGGATGTTAGTCCATTACTGTCTTTACCTTTTATCTCGGGACCAAAGTAAAAAATTTAACGTATGGTCGTTATCATTTAATAAAATAATGATGTTAAAACAAATTAAATTGGCATTACCCCAGGGATCACAGGAAATGGCTGTGGCGGTTGGGTGGTCAATGTACTATAAAATAATGGGAATGATTGGATTGTTGGAGTTAGCGACGACAGAATTGGTTTTTACTATTATGCATGCATCTTTTATGCCTGGGCTTGGTGTGGGACAAGCCGGTGCTACGCTCGTAGGTAAATACTTGGGAGAAAAAGAAATTGATAAAGCTGAAATAAGTATTCGTGAATCTATTCGTTGGGCTGAAATAATTATGGGAACAATGGGAATTCTCTTTATGGTCTTTCCAATATTTATTTTATCTCTTTTCACAAACGACACCAGCGTAATACAACTAGGAGTGTTTGGCCTTCGTCTTTTGGGCTTGGTTCAATTTGCTGATGCCATTGGAGCGACGCTTTGGTTTGCTCTTTCTGGAGCCGGGAACACCTTTTTCCCCGCCATTGTAGAGTCCTCTCTTATGTGGTTTATGCTTCTGCCTGCCAGCTATTTGATCGGGGTGACATGGGGATTTGGATTTTATGGCGTCTGGCTTTTGTTTCCAGTTTACTTGATATTGTTTGCTTCCATTTTGGTTTGGAAAGTGAAAAAGGGAGATTGGAAACATATTGAGGTATAATGCTTTTAGTGTAACTTTTATACTTTGCCAAAGATGTTAAAACACTACAAAGATACGGATCCAGAAGAAACGCAGGAATGGATAGAATCCATTGAAGGAACTCTAAAAGAATATGGTTCCGAAAGAGCTCGTTTTTTATTGGAAAAACTTATTGAGGTTGCGGAACGAAAAGGAGCCAGAATGCCCTTTAATACCAACACGCCTTTTATTAATACCATTCACCCGGTTGACCAAAAACCCTTTCCTGGCGATAGAAGCATTGAGCGGAGAATTAAATCTTTGATCCGCTGGAACGCCATGGCAATGGTGACAAGAGCAAACAAAGAAACCGATGGTATTGGGGGCCATATATCTACATTTGCTTCCTCCGCAACGCTATACGAAGTTGCTTTTAACCATTTTTTAAAAGGTCCAGATCATCCATCCGGACCAGATATGGTTTTTATTCAGGGACACGCTTCACCCGGAATCTATGCCAGAGCATATTTAGAGGGTAGATTGACGGAAGAACAATTAAAAAATTTCAGAAGAGAACTTTCTCCGGACGGAGGCCTTTCTTCTTATCCCCATCCATGGCTTATGCCTGATTTCTGGCAATTTCCAACTGTTTCCATGGGATTAACGGCCATTATGGCTCTATACCAGGCTAGGTTTATGCATTATATGGAAGACAGGAATATAATTGAAAAGACAGGACGAAAAGTATGGGCCTTTTTAGGAGATGGTGAAATGGATGAGCCCGAATCTCTCGGAGCCATTACACTGGCATCCCGCGAACAACTGGATAACCTTATTTTTGTAATCAATTGTAATTTGCAACGTCTGGATGGACCTGTAAGGGGAAACGGAAAAATAATTCAAGAATTAGAAGGAACGTTTCGTGGAGCTGGCTGGAACGTTATTAAGGTTATTTGGGGAACAGATTGGGATGAAATACTCGCGAAAAACACGTCTGGAGTTTTGGCAAAACGTTTTGAAGAAGTTGTCGATGGAGAACTATTAAAATATATTGTCGCTGGTGGTTCATATTTTAGGGAACATTTTTTCGGTAAATATCCGGAACTCCTGGAAATGGTAAAAACGATTTCAGATGATGATTTAATACATTTCAGATTAGGAGGACACGACCCAGAAAAAATGTATGCTGCTTATGATGAGGCGGTTAGAGCGTCTGGAAAACCAACAGTTATATTAGCGCGTACAATTAAAGGATATGGATTAGGTGAAGCGGGAGAAGGAAGAAATATTACCCACCAGCAGAAAAAATTAAATGAAAAAGAACTTCTTTACTTCCGCGATCGTTTTGATATTCCTTTGTCAGATGAAAAAGCAATTGAAGCGCCATTTTATAAACCAGACGAAACCTGTAAAGAAATAATTTATTTAAAAGAAAGAAGAAAAGCTTTGGGGGGGTATCTACCTCATAGAAATCAAGAATCTGAAAAAATCCCCAACCCATCTCCAGAAATATTCACGGAAGCAATAAATGGTTATGGCGAAAGAAAGATCTCTACAACTATGGCTTTCGTGAGGTTATTATCAAAATTAATTAAAGATCCGAATTTGGGACAAAAAGTGGTTCCGATAATACCGGACGAGGCCCGGACCTTTGGTATGGATGCCCTTTTTCGTCAAATTGGTATATATGCACATACCGGCCAACTTTACGACCCGGTAGATTCTGATCAATTTCTTTTTTATAAAGAAGCGAAAAACGGTCAAATCTTGGAAGAAGGTATTAGTGAAGCCGGGGCCATGTCCTCCTTTATTGCAGCGGCGACAGCATATAGTAATTATGGGATTAGTATGATACCTTTCTATATTTATTATTCCATGTTTGGCTTTCAAAGAATATGGGATTTGATTTGGGCTTCGGGCGATATAAGAGCCAGAGGGTTTTTAATTGGCGCCACCGCCGGAAGAACTACCTTGAACGGCGAAGGGTTGCAACATCAGGACGGCCATAGTCACTTAGCGGCATCTGTGACGCCA
The DNA here is from genome assembly GCA_964466265.1 of uncultured bacterium. Taxonomy (GTDB): domain Bacteria; phylum Fidelibacterota; class Marinisomatia; order Marinisomatales; family TCS55; genus JADFRD01. The sequence goes on from CAYXMX010000009.1 coordinate 36,846, forward strand.
AATATTAAAGCATATGATTTAGCGTATGCTTATGAGATTGCAGTAATTGTTAAAAATGGCCTGAAGGAAATGTTCCAAGATCAAAAAGATATTGTCTATTATTTAACATTAGAAAATGAAAATATCGTTCATCCAAAAGCACCTGAAAATGTCGAAGAAGATATTGTAAAAGGAATGTATAAAATTCGATCAACGGAAAAGCCTGTCTTACGTTTATTGGGGAGCGGCCCCTTGCTGGGAGAAGTTCTGGCGGCAGCTGATCTGCTAGAAAAAGATTGGAATATTAAAGCAGGAATCTGGAATGTGACCAGTTTCAGTGAATTGCGGCAAGAGGCAGAAGAAGTCAACCGGTGGAATTTATTTAACCCGAATAAAAAACACCGCCAATCACATTTGGAAAAATGTTTAAGGAAAAATAACGTTCCCACCGTTGCTGTCACTGATTATGTTAAAATGGTCGCAGAACAAATTGTCCCCTACATTCCTGGAAAATATTACGCCCTGGGCACAGACGGTTTTGGCCGGAGCGATACCCGGGAAAACCTGAGACACTTTTTTGAAATAGACAGATACTATATTGTACTAACAGCCGTTCGGGCCCTGGTGTATGACGGAAAAATTGAGGGTGCCGTGGCCGATGAAGTCATTAAAAAATACGCTATCGATCCCCAAAAACCCAACCCAATGTCGGTATAAGGAACAGGAAAGAATGAAAAAATTACAACCGGAACTCTACCGAATTTTTTGTGTCGGACCGTTGGGAATGGTATTAACCTTCTTTTGCTGGTCAGCAGCTTTTGCTTTGGAAAAAACAATCAATGTTCCAAAAATGATCATTAATCCCACATTCAGCCTTTCACTGATGATCATGTTTTTTGTCGACGCTGTCTATTTATCATTCGGGAGTCTTTATTATTTAAAACCAAAGGACAGGGGAAAAGAGTTGAGGATGACCGGGCCTTTCAAATACATCAGGCACCCTTTATACAGCGCCATGATTTATTCCTCCTCCGCGTTGCTGGCGCTCTGGTTTCAATCATGGTTTATTTTATTATCGGTCGTTCCCGTTTCTCTGCTCTGGTCTTATCTGGTTGAAAAAGAAGAAAAATACATGCTCGATCGATTTGGAAAAAATTATGAAGATTATATGAAAAAAACAGGGCAGTTTTTACCATCATGGAAAGCATTGAAAGAAGAAGCGGAAAATAATTCTCAGTGAAATAATTCAATGAATGATTATGTAAATTAAAGACAGGAATTTTTCAATTTTAATATCAATTCAAATTCTGAATGGACATTAAATGTTAAATAAAGAATGAAAAGAGGTGTTTATGAACCACTTAAAAATCGGAATTTTATTAACTACAATTATAATAGGAAATATTATGGGGAAAAACCAGGTCAGAGGGTTTGAGTATATACAATCATCTCAGGGAATTGATGAATATAAAATGGAAATGAACGATCTTTCAGTTTTACTTATGGAAGACCATTCTGCGCCAGTCGTTACCTTCATGGTGACTTATCATGTGGGGTCCAGAAATGAAGCAGTTGGTTTTACCGGTTCGACCCACCTCCTGGAACATTTGATGTTTAAAGGATCGAAACGGTTTAATAAAGACAGGGGAACGGCCATCTGGACGGTGTTACAGAATGTGGGCGCTCGGATTAATGCCACCACCTGGATGGATAGAACCAATTATTTTGAACTGTTACCCAGCGAACATCTGGAAACAGCCATGGCCATCGAAGCGGACAGAATGCGCTATGCCTTTTTACGGGACAAAGATAGACAGCCGGAAATGACCGTTGTCCGGAATGAATTTGAGCGGGGAGAAAACGATCCCTTTGACGCCCTGGATAAAAATATGTGGGCCACAGCCTATCAGGCACATCCTTACCACCATTCCACCATCGGATGGAGGTCAGATATTGAAAATGTTTCCACCGAAAGATTAAAAGAATTTTACGATACATTCTACTGGCCCAATAATGCTACCGTTACCATCATCGGCGATTTTGACACCCACACAGCCTTATCGCTGGTAAAAAAATATTTTGGGAGAAACAAGAAAAGCACCCATGAAATACCAACGATGTACACTACAGAACCGAAACAGGAAGGACCCCGGCGCTTTTCCCTGAAACGAAGCGGTGAAACGGGCATTGTAGGTATTGCCCATAAATCACCTAGCGGATTGGATAATGATACTTATGCTATTCAGGTTTTATCCAAAATTCTCGGTGGCGGAAAATCCAGCCGTCTCTACAGGAAAATTGTCGATAAAGGATTGGCCACTGGCCTTTTTATGTGGGACTTTCCATTCAAGGATAACGGATTATTTATCACTTACGTTTTTATGACACCGGGAACCGATCATAGAGAAGTTGAAAAAATAGTCCTGGATGAATATGGCCTGATTAAAAAGGACGGTGTTACCGACAGTGAAATTGAAAGGGCAAAAGCCCAGATAAAGTCTGAAATGGCTTTCAGTCGGGACGGATCCTATTCCATTGCCTCTTCTCTGAATGAAGCCATCGCCATCGGCGACTGGAAATTTTATACTACCTACAGTGAAAAAATTGCCTCAGTGACCAAAGACAATATTCAGGAAGTGGCGAATAAATATTTACAGGAAGATCAAAGTACAACTGGCTATTTCATTCCCGAGAACGAAGTGGGGTCTGATGAAACAGTTTCCGGGCCTTCAAAAATGCACCAGCCCTTACACTACAGGCCGGAAAATGAAAACCCTTCGGCAAATCCCTCCAAGAGAAAAGTATCGGTGAAAAATACAAACAGTAAAGAAAAACCCACCATTGCTGATCAAATAAATACACAATTCCCCGTCAAAGGGTTGGAATTAAAAACAATGAAAACAACGGTCAAGGATGTCGTGACCATTACGGGAAGTTTATTAGGTGGTGACCGGTTCAGCCCGGAAGATAACGGTGCCATCGCAGATTTGACAACAGACATGCTGGACGAGGGAACCACGAAACATTCTAAATTTGAACTGAGCGACCTTCTGGAGTCGGTGGGCGCCAGTATTCAGTTCTCCAGTAATAAATACCGGGTTCAATTCAATGCCCGTTGCTTGAAAAAAGATGTCCCTCTGGTTATTGATCTTCTGGGAGAACAGCTAAAAAATCCAGTTTTTAACGAAGACGATTTGAATAATTTGAAAAAGCGCCGAACGGGAAGTTTAAAAAGAGCAAAAGAAAATACCCGAACAAGGGCCGGCGGCGCATTCAGTCGCATTTTATACCCCAAAAATCACCCGAACTACCGTAAACCTATTGATGAGAAAATTGCAGACGTGGAGAAAACAACGGCGGAAGATTTAAAACAATTTCATCAGAAATACGGACTGGGGGACATGACACTCGTGGCGGTGGGGGATATTGACGAAGGTGTCCTCGCCGAAGCATTAAAGAAGGCATTTGGAGACTGGAAACTGTCTGATTTATCCATACCGCCTCTCACCGTCAAAGCAGACGAGGTGACCGGCCAAACCAAATATATCACGCTGGAAGATAAAACCAGCGTCGATGTTTTCTTAGGGGTTCCCATTGGCATCGATAGAAAACATCCCGATTATTATGCACTAACCGTTGGAAATTATATTCTGGGAGGAAACTTCGCAGCCCGATTAATGCAGACCGTGAGGGACCAGAAAGGATTAACCTACGGAATTTATTCCAGCATACGGGGAGTTGCTGACGGGAGCGACGGCTACTGGAATGTTTGGGGAACTTTTGCTCCGAACCTGTTAAAGGATGGAACAGAAGCCACCATTGAACAGATAAAATTATGGGTGAACAATGTGACGGAAGATGAACTGAACGCCAAAAAAGAAACTATTACCGGTTCATACAAAGTCGGCCTCGCCACCACCGGCGGGCTGGCGGGACAAATTTTAACCAACACGGAAAGAGGTTATCCCGACTCCATGCTGGATGAATATCCCGCGATTATTAATGGTCTCACCCTGAACCAAGTGAAGGCAGCCATCAAGAAATATGTTTCACCCGATCGTCTAGTCATTGTGGCCGCCGGGTCGATCGACGAAAAAGGGGAACCAATTTCAAAAAAATAAAACATCTAAACCGGGAGCCTTAATAGCACCCCGTTTATCAATGGACATTATTCTAATTGCCGCCATCACCCTCGACGGATTCATTGCTCGCCATCGCCATGAAATAGTGGACTGGTCTGAAGACTTGGCCCTCTTTAAACAGCAGACCATGGGCTATCCTGTCATATTGGGGTTCAACACCTTTAAAAGCCTTCAGAAGGAATTAGAAGGTAGAGATTTAATTGTGGTTCAGAGGAATGACGATCCGGGGAAAATATTAGAAAAATTGACCAGGCCGAAATGTTTCATTGGTGGGGGAGGAAAAACAAATGCTCTCTTTGCTCCCTTTCTAACCCATGTATATCTGACACCACACCCCATCGCATTTGGGAAGGGAGTTTCCCTCTTTTATCAATTAGAAAAAGAATTGGAACTGGAAGAAATGGGCAGGATTCAGGTGAATGACAAAATCACCCAGCTTCAATACAGAGTGATTAAGTGACCCAGTTATGACAAAGAGTCCACAATAGAATCAATAATTCTTTTGCCCCCAAAGCGGATCAAATCATCCGTCGGCAATTGAAAAGATTTTTCGGTGGACAAAATGGTCTGGCGGGCAGAATCATCCGGTTCAGAATGGGTGATTAAACTGATTCCGGCGTAGGAGCAGTGTTTAAAAATATTCACGAGATCTGAATAAAGTTCAAGCGTTTTTCCAAAGGGAGCCATTGGATAGCCGAAGGTATCTTTTTGTCTCGCTGGCTCGTGGCACATAAGGAAGAGGTCCGGCATGGCTCCATGGAGAAGTCCAAGAGTGACGCCTGAGTAAGCCATGTGGGTCAAGCTTCCCTGCCCTTCCACAATAATGATATCGCAATTATGATCCGCTTTGTCTATTTCAGATTCTACACACCCGGCAACGAAATCGCTGACGACGGCGTCAATCGCAATTCCGTTCCCACTTAATAAAATACCCGTTTGTCCCGTTCCAACAAAAGAAGCCTTTATTCCTCGATCAGCAAGTTTGTTTTTTAATTCCCACGCAGTAGTCATTTTTCCTGTGTCACAATCGCTCCCAACCGTTAAGAGTACGGGTGTTTTTCTCTTTATCCAGGATCCCTTAGTGAACGGTAAGGGGTCGGGAGTCTTTCGAAGATCTGTTATTGTTACATGATTTGTTTCTGCTAGCGTCTTTAGCTCGTGGTCATCTGATAGAAAATGGTGTAGCCCGCAAACCACATCCAGACCATGGTTCATGGCTGTCTTAACACCGGAACGCATTTCTTCTGGTAAATATCCACCGGCGGTGGCCACGCCGATCAATAAAGTGTCCGGACGGTATGAAAGGGCCGATTGAACGTCGCCAACGACGGGGATTTCTCCCCCGAGGCTTACCACATCGTGGGCGGTTTTGCCTTCGTGGTGGGAATCTACACAGCAGACCACGTCTTCCGGGCGGTACCGGAGCGTGGCTGTGCATGTTTTACCGTATAAATAATCAAAGCGGCCTTCTACCAATATGGCATAGCGGGGCATGACGGATTATTTTGCCGCCCGTTTTGCTCGGACGATGGCTGATTTAATTTTTCCCCGAAGGACTTTATTCTCCACTCTGTTGATTTCATCCATATTCCCTTTGAGCCCTGCTTCAACCAGTCGGGCAATCATTTCTTTTTCACTTTCATTTTTACCGGCTACAGGCGACGATGGGGCCTGGGAAGTGTTCGGTATTTTTTTCGGCATGTCCGGCCGGCCGCCGGTTCGCTTGGCTTTTACCATGGCCGATTTTGCTTTCCCACGCAACGGTTTGTCGGGTATACTGTTGATGGGGTCCATGTTTCCATCGAGGGCAAGGTTTACCACGTAAGCAATTAAATCATCATTATTTTCGAAAACAGGTAATCTGGAAGGGGATGTCTCAGCCCTCGAATCATCCAACGAAACAGATACTTTTTTGAGTGCCTCCAGGAGATGATCAGCCATTTTCCCTGTCCGTTTTGCTTTTACCAAAGCGGCTTTAGCCATCCCCCGAGTTGCCTTGTCCTGAATGGCATTAATCAGGTCCGTATTCCCGTCTAATCCGGCCTGGACCGCCTGGCCAATGATGGTTTCTTTACTCAATTGTGGTGCGGCGACTTGTGAATCAGGGGGACGGTCATTTTCCTTTTCTTCCGATTCTTCCAGCAGGAAAAAAGACAGATTGTGTAAAATGGAAGATCCTTTGTCTGCAAATCTCCAAGTGGTTAAAAAAGAAAAAAGTCCCTGACTCGTTCGTTGGCAAATCACTTCAGAAGTGCCTCTGGGAGTCCGGTTGATTTCAAAAACCACCCGCTCTGTATTAACAGGGTTGAAACGAATTTCCAATTCCAGTTTTTTATTGGGCTCCATTCCTAATATGCGTCCTTTTAGCCAGGGAAGGAACGATTTGGATCGTGTTTTAATAAAAGCCCCCGGTTCCACTTTAAAATGTTCAAATGAAAAACGGTGGACATAACGGGAACGGTCAGAAACGGGTAATACGCTATTTAAACCTGGGAACCATAAGGAATAATTATCCAACCGCATTAACGTTTGCCAGATGGTTTCCGGTTGAACGGAATATTCATGCTGGACAATCGTTTCCGCCCTAAATGGTTTATAAAAAGAGTTAAACCGGCTGGTAATAATCTGTGGAGAACCTGCATCCAGTATAAATAAGTAGACTGCGATGAAAACAGCAATAATTGCCAGGGTTGAGATCATAGAAGTTCCTTCAAATTTTGAGGGGGATTTTACTGAGGAATCAATGTAGAAACCAACGTTGGTGAATCACTAACCTCTAATCAAATTGTTTTCAATAGCAAATCGAGTTAATGCGGAAACATCATTCAATCCGGTTTTTTTCATTACATTTTGTCTGTGTTTATAAACGGTTGGGATACTAATAAAAAGTTTTTCTGCAATTTCTCTGCAAACGGCACCTTCTGCGATTAGCTGCAACACCTGCTTTTCCCGTGATGTTAAACGTTCAAAGCGAGAAGATACCTTCTTCTGCTCAACTCGACCTTTTGCAGCTTTAAGAACCGTTTTTGATATGGAAGGGCTAAAATAAGCTTCTCCATTCATAACAGATCGAATGGCATCAATTACAGCAGGTGCGGCAGATTGTTTATCAAGGTAACCGGCCACGCCGGAACGGATCGCCGTCAGGACATATTCTTCATCAGCGAACATGGATAGAAGTATGACTTTCGTCTGGTTGCATATTCTCAGAATTTCCTTCGCAGCCTCAAGGCCATTCAGGACAGGCATTGATATATCCATGAGCACAAGATCGGGTTCATGAATTTTTGCTAATTGAATTGCCTGTTCACCGTTTTCTGCTTCAGCCACCACCTGAATATCTTTTTGCGCGGATAGAAGCATTTTAATTCCATCACGAACAATGGCATGATCGTCAACCAACAATACATGAATATTGGATTTCATAACATCTATTCCTGATTTTGAATCGGTAACGTAATGTTTAATCGGGTACCGCTACTGGGTTTACTGTCGATACTGAATTTCCCACCTAAAGCCTTCACACGTTCTTCAACCCCAATAAGCCCAAGCCTGTCAGAGATATTTTTATAGACCTCGCGAGCATTAAACCCCTTACCATTATCCTCAATATTAAATAAAAAACTCTCATTTTGTTTATGAATTCTTATAGTGATCTTTGACGCATTTGCATGCTTGGCCGCATTATTTAACCCTTCTTGGAAGATTCTGTAAAAAGTGGTTTTAATTTTTGTGTCTAGTTGTTCCACCAGAGGGTCCCCTTCTATATTAACTGCAATTCCGGATAGAGCGGAAAACTTTCTTGAATGGGACTTTAAAGCAGAAATTAAACCAAGATCATCTAATTCAGGAGGCCTGAGTTCCTGAGAAAATCGATGAATTTTTTTGGAGGTTTCCTCGATCATTCGCTGGCAATCTTTTACTTTTTTTTCCAGCTCCTTATCATTTTTTATGTCAGAACGAAAACTTTCCAACAAGATGCTAATAACCGTCATAGCTTGTCCGATATCGTCATGAAGTTCAAGACTGATTTTTTTTCGCTCACCTTCTTGGATATTAACCATTTTTTCTGTCAAATGACTGAGTTGTTTTTTTTGATTTCTCAATTTGGTGATATTTTTTTGCAGGTCAATTTCATATTGAATTCGCTCTGTTGTATCCCGGCCAATACAGAGAATGGAGTACAACTCTCTCGCCTCATTCACCTGGGGAATGAATGAAAATTCAAACCAGAGCGGAAATTGTCCAAAATCTATTTCTACATCTACGGTCTCCCCTTGGGTTGAGCGAATAACATTCTCTAATACGTCCTCAAGAACCGGAAAACTATTCTCTTTTAACACAGACGTTAATTTTTTCCCAACCACATCTGAAAATCGTTTTCCTAAAAAAGTTAAGAGAGAATGGTTCATAAATAATATTTTTCGATCTAACCCTACAATTAAAACAACATCTTCCATATTCTCAACCAAAGCACGATATTGTTTTTCTCTTTTTCGAAGTTTTTTTTCAGCCTGTTTTCTTACGGTAATATCTTTGACCCCACAAATCACCTGATTATTATGAAATGGAAGAATTGCCGCTTCAAAGGATTTGAGTTCTCCATTGATTTCTAATTCGTAATCAACCGTAATTCGTTTTTTTTCTTTAATAACAGTGTTCAAGGGTTTCATGATTCGTTCAGAAACATTTTTTGGAAGAATCTCATAAACGGTGGAACCAATCAATTCTGCCTTGGAACGATAGAGTAGATTTTCAGATCCATAATAATCAAGATACGTTCCCTTTTTATCCAACCTGAAATAAAGATCCGGTAGAGCAGTAAAAATACCCTCAAGATTATTTTTTGCTTCCAGCAGTTGTTTTTCTGCAACCACCTCCTTAGTAATGTTTTTCATATTGGCAACGATAGCCGTTGGTTCACCTTTTTGGTCCCTCATCGTTGTGCTGGTTACATTGAGGTACATATAATTACCATTCTTATGTTTCGCTTTCGTCCGAAAAGAAATGTATCCTGTCTTTAATGCAATAATTCTATTTTTCAATATAAGATCCAAATCATCATCATCATAAAAAGTCTCAATATCCATTTTCTCCATTTCGTCTCTGGAATAACCAAAAAGACTGCAAAAGGAATCATTAAAACTTAACGGCTGAAGATCCAGAGAAAATTTTACAATTCCATCTCCGGAAGTAGAAAAAACAGCTTCTATATCTTCTTTTAACCGCTGTAATTCAGTGGTTCGATTTAACACTTCTTTTTCGAGCGATTCGTTCCATTCTTCTACCTTTTGACTTGCGGAGATATACCGATTGAACAAGACGCCGGACATTCCTATTGTCCAGATTAAAAACCCAAACCGGTTGACGACCAACCCATGTTTCCAGAAAATGGAATCCACTGCTTCAAATAATACGGATAGCAGTAATATGGAAATCATGAATCCGGAGAAAGCAGCTTCTTTTACAGGAAGTGTTTTCCATTCCCCAAACAGACTGGATCTGGTTTTATCCCTTTTCATATTCACCCGTAAACTGGTAATGGATAGAAAAGTTAAATATCCCGACATGAAGGGAAGTGAAACCTGCCAGCTTCTCAGGAGATCAAACATGAAGCCGGGTGGAGCCACTAAAGAGAAAATGACAAATAAGGCACACGCGCTGCAGTAAATTTTGGTTATGAAAGTAATTTTATGTTTTAAATATATATTCACTACCAAAGCAAACATTAACGCAATAAAAAAGACCATCATATATTCTAACCGGAAAGAAATAAACCCAAATGTCCCTGAATGAAGATCATAATAAGCTTTGATAGCATTATAAAAGGCAAAAGAAATGGATAAAATGGCAAAGCTGAATTCAAGACCGTAATATTTGGGTTGTCGAACAAACAGGTAAAACCAAATAAAGGCAATAACTAAATAAATGGCGACGCGGGAAATGGAAAAGAATCGCCAGGGCGTTGTTAATAAATCTTTGGTTGGCCCAATCGTGTAAGGCTCTCCATAATAAAAGCCGGCTCCATAGCCGGTAGGATCCGATATAATATGATAATAGAGTATATTTTTACCGCTGCGAATCAGGTTTGCCGGGATTAGGACATGAAGTCCCTTTCCCCGTTTGGGAATAATTTCTCCGAGGTCATTATAATTTATTTCTTTTTCTATTGAGACGCCATTCAGAAAAATTTCCCAATTTGATGCAATGCTTCTTAGGAATAAAGACATTGACGGTAATTCGGAGGGGTCAACATCAATATTGAAAGACGTAATAAATGAAAACGATTCTGTCGGATGAATTTTAAAAGATAAATAGCGATGCGTGGGTATATCTTTCAATCCTAGATTTCTGATGACTAGGGATCGGGACCCTTTGGTTCCCGGAATATGGATCCAGTCTGCCCTGTTCTCCGGGAGACGATGAACCCATGAGAAGTTAAATCCTTTACGGACATAGATATCTTGTCGGTTTAAATCAATTGTCTGAGCAGTGACGTTGGAACAAATAATCACCAATAAAGCCCATAAGAGGAAAAGATATTTTTTCATACCCACAGGTCAAAATTACCTGTTTATATGACAAAAAGCTATAAAGGAGTCAAAAATCATTATAAAGTATAAGCCGTCACCATCCCCAGGACATGAGTCAACAGCGAGAAGCGAAATTGACTCATGAATGGGAGTTTATTGACTCATCCTTAACTCACTGCTTTGCTTATGAGTCAAGTCTCAAGTCTGGGAATTGGGTTGGTTGGTTTTCATTTCATCACTACCTAGGCATGTTTTAATCAAACATCTAATCCCCGCGGAGGTATAATGTGGAAATATCCTTCACCCAATTTGGCCTGATTCTGCTAAAACAACCGGTAATTAAGTAGTAGAAAATGATAATTATACCAAATCAATTGGTAATTATACCATAAAAATACCAGTGATTATACCATAAAAATACTCACCTGTGATAATTGACAGCCGGAATATATCGGTGTAAAATCCAGTGCAAGGTTTAATAAAGTAAGCTTTGTGACACTTGTTTGATGTATAAAAAAATTCATGTTCTATAAAATGAAAGCCCTCCCTGCACCTGGAGGGCTTTTCTTTTACCTTCTGCGGGGAGATTGTCTTAATTTAGCCGTCTTATTTAAGGATAATGAAAATGAAAAGAACTGCCTTCAGCGCCATCGGTGTTATTCTGGTGGGATCGTATCTTTTTTTCCACTGGTATTTTTATCCACCGTTGCCCCGGTACAGCGGTGAAGAAAGATTGCCAGGCCTCCACGATGAGGTGGATGTCTTTACCGATGATTACGGCGTACCCCATATTTTTGCAGACAATGAAAAAGATTTGTTTTTTGCTACAGGGTATATCATTGCCAGGGAGAGGTTATTCCAACTAAGTACGATTGCATCAGCTGTGCGGGGAGAATTATC